>SACC01000353.1 GCA_009928745.1 Clostridia bacterium | reverse complement strand
ATCCACACCGCTGTTGACGGACGGGATCCAGATAAAGGCTATTGACAGTACGAAAATAAGCGTGACTGTTTTAATGCCAATAACATTATCAATGCTCTCAAGCGTCATGACATAGGTAAAATATCCTGCGAAGGCGAGAAAAGCTGCCGAATAAGAAGCGAGATACAAGATAATTTTTTCGGAAAAGCGCTCTTTCAGGCTTTGTGCCGCGAGAAAACAGAAAACACCAAAGACAAGAGCAATAATCTGCCTCTCATAGTTAACATCATTTTCAATAGATATTGTATTTAAAATAACTATTGCCGTTAGGCAGATAAATACCGCCCAATAACGCGTTATTGCCTTTGACAAGCCGCCGAGCCGATCGAGGAGGAAATTTACAAGCTTCATAACAACCGCCTTTCAAAAAGGTTTTCGCAATCAAACATCTTCTCCGGAATTATTATACTATAATGAATTAAAATTATCAATATAATATGTATAATGTTAAATAAAAAGCAGCGGCAAAATCACCAATCGGTGCTTTCCGCTGCTCTATTATATGGTTTATTTAATTTTGTATGCCGGAAGGTGTAATCAATTTCGCGGTATGTATATTGCATATGCTGTCGCTGCCTATTTTGCGAAGATAAGGACTGGCAGAATAATAGGTGATCGTTACATTGTCGCCGACAGAAATGTTTTCTGTGTTTTCAACCAGAAAATTCATTCCTCCAATGAGTACGACATAATATTTTCCCACTTCCTCAACCACTCCGGTGACGGTTGCTTCGTTTATATAATAGCTATTGTCGCCGTAAGCGAGATCAATCGAATGGTCGTCTTCCATCAAATTAGGGAAAATATACCATTTACCGTTATATTTGTAAAACATAAAATTATTAAATAAGTCATCTTCAGCGTTTGCTAAATAACAATCGTTGATAATAATTTCAAAATCAGCAAAATCATAACGGATTATAGCTTCGATTTTTGATACATCAAGTCCGGCTTCTGTAAATTTATGATTGAATGTGTCGCGTATCGATTCAAATTCTTCTTCGCTTGGTACGGTGATATTAACAAGCGAATATTTAAACTCCATGGAATAAAACCCGTAAGTGTTAAAACTTATTTCATGGATGTTAGCAATGGCTTCATCGTAGCTTAGCCCTTGTTTTTCTATTCGTGAGGTAAACATTGTCTGTACAAATTCAGGTTGAAACAGTGAAAAATGCCTGTCATAATCTTTTTTGCACATTGAAGTCATCCATTCACCGAACATTTTAATAAATATATCCGTTTCGGCGTCAAAGTCTTCGGTCACTGAGGAACTTTCCGAAAGCGCGCTGTAATCGATGTTCAGGGATACTGTGCGTCCCGCGTCGGTCATACACATTCTTATGTTTCCTACGGTGTTTGATTCGATAGTCCAGTCCTTTGATTTGGATTCGCCGGAATTCCACATAAATATGTAAATACAGAAAGCGATTCCGGCAAAGACGCATACCGCAAGACAGATTGCCGTAATTTTTAATACGTATTTTTTCTTCGAGGGATTGGTTAATTGCGTGTTTTCATTGTTTTCCATTTTATAACCTTCTTTCAATAAATATTTACTTTCAATTAATGTTGTTGTATAATAATTATATCTTATGGAATTACACAATCAGATAAGAGGTGTTTATATGAATGAGAACCTTGAGCGTTACCGTATCTTCTATTACACGGCGTTATGCGGAAATATCACCGCAGCAGCGGAAAAGCTTTATATCTCCCAACCTGCGGTGAGCCAGAGCATTAAGCAGCTTGAACTTTCTCTTGGGTGTGTGCTGTTTACAAGGACATCCAAGGGTGTGACCTTGACGGCGGAAGGGAAGACACTATTTCAATATGTGTCAAAGGGGGTTGAACAGTTTTTACTCGGTGAAAAACGACTGTGCGAGCAGCTTTCGCTCGAAAGCGCGCAGAAGTCGCACTGCGCATCCACGCATGC
>SACC01000352.1 GCA_009928745.1 Clostridia bacterium | reverse complement strand
CCGTCATAGTAGGCAAGCTCCGCCGCGTTAAGCTCCTTATAGGCGTCAGGACGCCCGTGCTTTACATAATATTCCTTAACCGCATTATCAGTCTGCCAAATTGACGACAAGCAAGCGGTCTCAGTTGTCATAACGTCTATTCCGTTACGGTATTCTACAGGAAGATTCTTAATCCCGTCTCCGACAAACTCCATTACCTTGTTTTTTACAGTACCTTTTTTGAACACTTCGGTAATGATTGCAATCGCCACATCGTGCGGTCCTACGCCTTTACGCGGCGCGTTTTTCAAAATAACCGCTACGATTTCGGGATAGTTAATATCGTATGTCATATTAAGCAGCTGCTTTACAAGCTCCGGTCCGCCCTCGCCCATCGCCATTGTGCCTAATGCGCCGTAACGGGTATGGCTGTCGCTGCCGAGCAACATCTTGCCGCAGCCGCTCATCATCTCTCTCATATAAGTATGAATAACCGCCTGATGCGCCGGCACATATATGCCGCCGTATTTGACGCAAGAGGAGAGTCCGAACATATGGTCGTCTTCGTTAATCGTACCGCCGACCGCGCAAAGACTATTGTGACAGTTAGTCAACACATAAGGCAATGGGAATTCTTTGAGTCCCGAGGCTTTAGCTGTCTGAATTATGCCTACATAAGTAATATCGTGCGAAGCGAGAGCGTCAAATTTGATTCTTAAAGGTTTATTGGGAAGCGCGGGAGTTACGCTGTGCGCAGATAAAATCGAATAGGCGATAGTGCCCGTATATGCATTGGCAAGCTGTTCAGCCGAATATGCGCCCGTATCTTGTCTATTCAACATTTCACCGTTCTTTATAAATACACCTTCATTGTATATCTGCATTATGAACTCCTTGGAAATCGATATTGATATTTTGCAAAAAATTTCACTATTTATATATAATAACCTATTACAAATAACTAATGCAAGCATAATATCCCAAAAAGTCTTAGCAAAATACTATCGGTAGATTGTATATCAAATTGTAGCGTTTTTTGTTCACTAGCGACAATTAAATATACAACGCAAAATACCATATTCTATTAATTGACAAGTATTAAGCTGCCGATATGCGGCGCGCTGCTGCGGCTCGTATAAATTTTTATCAAAAAGTTGTATGGCAATTTGTTTTTATGATATACTTTTAATATGAATTGCTCGTTTAAGTACAAATTCAACAAATGGAATTATATAACGCTGATATTGATGTGCGTAGCGGTTATACCGCTTAGTATCGTCAATGTTCTCCGCCTTTTTGAAGTCGGTAATTTGATTTCAATCAATAAAGGCTTGGAGATTATCTCCGTAACAGTCAGTATGCTTATTGTTGCGTTCGTTGTAGTTGTCGTTATCATATCGCGTTACACGATAACGGACGAATTTGTGACGGTGCAAGTAGTTATGCGTGCGAAAATCGCCGTCAAAGATATACTTTTGATGCGCAAGGACATAAAATCAAACCTTTTGGTTATGTACTATATGGACAAAAAACTTCCTCCTGCCGACCCTGTCAACTTCATGGTTATTTGCATCAATGATAAGGATAAAATGCCCTTTGTAGAGTGCCTCCGTACCAAAAATCCTCGCGTAATCTTCGAGCTGTTCGACAAAGACGGCAACAACGACAATAAGCCTGAATAAATTGACATATAAACAAAGACAAACAAAAACCTCCATCATCAGGAGGTTTTTTGTTATTAATAACACAACTTACAGTAAAAATTTTGCAGGAAAGTAAAGTTGGCGCTCTTAATTCTACGATTTAGAGCGTAGCTATCTCTACCGTGCCGTCCTCTGTTATTTTTAGTTGGTCGCCCGTTTTGACGGTCTCCAAAAAGTCTTTTCCAAGTTGGTCAATAGCTATTACATCGCTGTTTTCCCATATCTTTGCAAGCACAATACCGCTGGCTGCCAAGCTGTCTATATGTTCGCTGAACAAAAAAGCCGCGGGGTTAATGCCC
>SACC01000351.1 GCA_009928745.1 Clostridia bacterium | reverse complement strand
GTACCCTCTAAAGTAAGGGCTTCGGTTATAACGTCCTGCGTTTCGTTCTTTGCGGTTATCCGCTCGCCCATTTTCCGTGCCTGCGGATTTGTTTTTAACATGACTTGACCGCCCTGCATTACACCGCTTGCTAATGAGCCTATAACAAAGCTGCTTATAACGTCATTGACTTTTGCGCCCTCTGCATCGGGATTGTATGTAACACGCTGTAATAACGGGTCTATTAAGGTAGAGGCGACTTCTTCTAAGCCCTCGCCCGCCATTGAACGGATAAGTTTGTTTTTGATTACTTTGCTAAAGCCTTTATCTAAAAAGCCCTTGCCAAGACCGCCTATGCCACCGCTTAACTTTTCAATGCCCGCTTCAAGTAAGCCGCTACCTATGCCGTATGCCGCTTCTTTAAATCCGAGTTCGCCTGTTTTTTGAACGGCTTGACCTATTCCCTGCCCTGCTGCGCTTGCACCGAGAACGGCTATACTTGCACCGCCTGTTAAAGCAGGTAAAGCCATTCCGCCGACTGCTTCAGTAACCGCACCTATCCCTGCAAATACTACATTCGGATCGTATCTTTCTTCAATGTTTTGGCTGTACTTACCCGACCAACTATTAGCAAACATATCTTTTGCAAATTCATCTTGCCCGAACAGTTTTGCGCCGCCGCCGACAACTAAATCGGATAGTCCCTCAATAGTTCTTGCGCCGCCTGCAAGAAACCTCTCCCCAAGATAAAGCACGTTCTTAAAAGGATACCAGCCCGACTGTTCATCAGGCTGTGCTGCTTGCGTTTGTTGCCGCATATCGGGCGATGTCAGACCAATACCCGCCATAGCGTTTGGTTGAACGTAGGGCAAATTAGGCGGGTTTATTAACGCTTGCTGCTGTTGCTGAAACCGCTGCAAGTTCCTGTCTCTTAGCTGTTGTAATATATCTGCGTTACTTATCGGCATAAATCTCCTAAAATTAGGTATTTACTTTTTCTGTTACATATGTTATAATGGTTATTATTTTATTTGTGAGGTGTGCCGTGAAGAAGTTATCAGGTTTGCAGATTGCCGCTTTTATCCTTTTTGCCGTTCAGTTAATCGTTTTAATCATAGGCGGCATTGAGAACGCTGGCACTATTGCGTACAGTATCGGGTATATGTTCCTCGCTATAATAGGCTTTGTACTGCTGTTTTTGGATTATAGGAAGAAACACGCTGCGCCCGTTAATGATTTACCTGCACCTACACCTGACATACCTACGGTAAAAAAGGCTAAAAAGCCACTTAGTGCCATTGACCGAGACATACTATTAATTGGGTCAATCGTATCCTTGTTAGGTTTAATCGTTCTTGTATCATGGGTTTTTACTATTTAACTAAGTTTGTACCAATAACCATCGTAATAAACAAATTTGCCGATATTCCACCCCGCCCAGTCTGTGCCGTCTATAACATCGCCATTTTTAAGGTTATTTACGTCAACATCCTTATTCATTTTATTGTTTGTCGGCTTAATTTTTGTCGGCTCGAAGGGCTTTGAAAAATTAGGTTTCAACCCTTTTGCACTTACGGCAAGAGCGTTTGGTTTTTTATCTGCCGTTATTTTTCCATACGCATCCAAAATCCCCGCACTCTTCATCTTTGTTTGCAACGCTTCAGGCTCATACGTCTTGACCGTGCCTATTGTCGCTTCCGCCCCGTAATTCTTGCCATAAACGGCAGCGTAAGCAGTATTAGCATCCTCATCAGAAAGTTTGTACATTGTTTTAAAAGCGTTGAATTGCTCTGCTGTAGGCTCTGTACCCTCGTTTGCGAATTCCGAAAGTTTAGCGCTTAAATTCTGAACGCCCAATTCTTTGGCTTGCTGTTCCTCTAACTGAATATCCCTCAAAGTCTGCTCATAGCCTTGTCTTGCCATATTCTGCTCATTAGCATACTGCCCGCTTGCCATGCTCTGTGCAATAGCCCCATATCCGCTTTGCTGACTTATCCCACGA
>SACC01000350.1 GCA_009928745.1 Clostridia bacterium | reverse complement strand
CGGTGCAGGCGCTTGTAATCGCCGACGAATCGGGGAAGAGAGCGAGGCTGGTCATGGTTCTCAAGATATAGACTATTCCAAGAGGTATGAGGTAACGACTGCCATTTTGACATTATTTTTTTAAATTTTGGCAAACAGAATTTGTGGGGCAAAAATTGCCAGTACATATCGGTTTCCATATGTTCAAAGTTAAATATACTGTCTAATTCTGCATGTTTTTCGTCTATTAAGGAGCTTGCTTGCTCAAATCTTGTTCCAATTGCTTCTCCTACAATCATTGTATCGAATCTTCCCCAAGACCGCTCATACAGCTCTTTTATGTAGTCATGATATTTTGGTCCGATTACAAAATGCTCGTCTCCGCGCAAAGCTATGTTCCATTTGCCGTTAATAAAACGTGTATCTTTGGAAATATATGTAATAACGTCGCATCTAAAACCGTCAACACCTAACTCAAGCCAGTAGTTGCATATATCTGCAATCTCCTGTCTTACCTTAGGATTTTCCCAGTTCAAATCCGGCTGCTCTTTTGAGAACAGGTGCAAATACCATTCTTGGGTAGTTTCATCATAGCTCCAAGCCTTGCCGACAAAGCGTGATGACCAATTATTAGGCGGCTTCATGCCGTCTTTACCGCTCCCGCGGCGCCATACATAATAGTCACGGTAAGGATTATCTTTGCTTTTGCGGCTTTCAATGAACCAGTTATGCTCAATCGAGGTATGGTTTACGACTAAATCCATAATAAGTCGGATGCCACGTTCTTTCATACCCTTCAGCATGGCTAAAAAGTCTTTGCGGGTGCCGAACTCGGGAGAGATATCTCGATAATCGCTGATATCGTAACCGTTATCAAAGTTAGGAGACCGATAGACGGGCGAAAGCCATACGGCGTTAACGCCCAGCTCTTTGAGATAGTCAAGCTTGGATATAATACCTTTGATATCTCCGACTCCGTCTCCGTCAGAATCCATAAAACTTCTCGGATAAATCTGATATATTACCGCATTTTTATACCATCTTGTTTTCATCTTAATTATTGTAGAATTTTATGACGCATGCCATATTATATTGTTTGAACTTCAAAAGTTTGTATTGTTTTTTTGTAGCGGCAAGCGCAGGTATATCACCGCCAACTCCGCGTTGTCCACCGTCAATATTTACAGTAAGCGTATTCAGTCTGTTAAGGCAGTGCAAATGAGTTGCATCCTCAAGCATCTGCAGAGTATAGGGATGCACGCTGATTTCTAAAGGATGCGAGACCGCTTCAATCTTAACGCCGCAGTTATCCTTAAATATTTCAATAAATCTTACGCCTGTATGATTGCCATTTTCCTGCGGGGATAAATAATCGTGTATGAATTCCTCCGCCTTTCCCGAATATTGCCCGAGTAGAGCAGAAGTTGCTCTATCGCAATAATTTTCGTGAGGACCTTTGCCGTAGAATTTTACGCTGTCAGGACCTTCTTTAAGCATAAAGGTGATGCCATAGCGCACCATGTTTCTCAAAGGTATTAAATTCATCATGACATTGATAATACCGTCCGAAGTAAAGGTATATCTTGTTTCAAAATCAGTAACAAGAGGCATTCTCCACAAGACGAATATTTCATAAGCGCCGCCTTTAGTATTTGTCTCGATATATTTCGGCTTTAGTTTTTGCATCGCTTTCTTGAATTTGTCTAGGCGTAACAATTTTGATATATCCGCTACATCGTTGGGAGGATATTTGTCATTATTGGTGAATGCGCGCCAAAAATTGGGTAAAATAGGGGAGGTTAGCATTTCTTCTCCGTTAATTACTGCGCTTTCAATACCTCCGCTAGTTTTGTTAAAGGTAAATGCGCCCTTACAAGTATTAATTATTATCAAATTGTCCTTTAATTGCAAATGCAGGACAAAAAGATACAGACGAAGACGGTTTCGGAGATGCTTGTGATTCTGACGATGACGGTGATTTAGTTGATGATTTTGATTTATATACTAGTGGTACA
>SACC01000349.1 GCA_009928745.1 Clostridia bacterium | reverse complement strand
ATATCATATATCGGCGTACCGTCCATGCAGTCCGCTCCCGAAACAATAATAACAGGTCCCTTGGGAGTGTCGAATTCGATACCTTCTATTTTAACTGCGGAAAGCGCTATGGGATTGGGCCTGTACGGAGAACGGGTGGCGAACACCCCCATTTTCGTATTCCCTCCCAGTCTCGGAGGGCGGACGGTGGGTTGAAATTTATCTGTTACCGATTCGGAAAACTTCCATATAAGCCATATATGACTGTAGCCGTCAAGCCCGCGCAATGCGTCGGGATTGCGGTATTCGGGCTCGAATACGATACGCGACATCAACCTTCCGACCAGTCCCGACTGACGTGGTATCCCGAATTTGGACGGAAAATCGGTTTGTATATGTGCGATAATCTTCATTTCATCATTATTCAAAGCAACGCCTCTTATTAATCCCAATGCTTATGGCCAAAGTGTTTTATCCTTATAACAGAGTATGGATTTTTCCAGCCAGTACATATATTCCACCTGCGGGCAGTATTTTTCGTATTCCTTCAATTTATTGTAAAGCCGTCGCCCGTCGCCTACATCGTGCCAGATATCGGCGAATATAAAGTCAAAATTACCGTCCTTAACCTTTGTTTCGGCATAATCAAAAGCGTCAGCACATATAAGGCGTATTTTATCTTTGTGCGGAAACTGAGGCAGGATATATTGCGAAAATAAAGAAATAGCTTCCTCGCTTATATCCACTATGGTCACCGCCGTCACTCCCGGCTTTTCCGACGCCATATATGCGAAATATCCCAGCCCAAGCCCGTAGGTCAGCACGTTTCCGTAAGCTTTTTCTATCGCCGGCAGAGTTGTGACGGTCTCGTTGGGCATTAACGTCATCCACTCACGCTCGTTTTCAAGGATTGCCGGATATTTGAATTCTTCCATAAAAAACCCAAGCTGCGGTATCAGACGTTTGTCGTCGGTCACAAGAAAATCGTCGCATACAAAAGCCTCGCAGGGCTTCAAGGACATCATTTTCAGATCCCATTTACCGTTGCTGACAGAAGGAATGCTTATGTTTTTATAAAAAGGATCGTTTATAAACGCTGCGGTGTCAAGTTCTTTTATCATCGGGACAAAATAATCCCTGAACAAAGCTTTATCCTTTCCCGATGTTTCCAAACCGCAAAATGAGGCTAAATATTCCGCGTAAGCATGACCCTTGGTTATACCGCAGCTTTCGGAAAGCTCGTTTATCATGTCCGTGGTTATGGCGGCGGGGGAAAGATTGAGGAATACGCTCGCTGTTTGTACTATACATGCGTTGTATTGTTTTATTAGTTTATCGCTGAGCACCGTCCTGCGACGGTATTCATTTTCCATATTGTTCATTGTATGGCTGCCGTATCCTTAATAGTTATTTATCGTATAATATTATAACAAAGCTTTGGAAAAAGTCAATGTAAAACGTAAACGAGCACATTCTGCACAATAATAAGTGGGTAAATATATATATAATCTACAAATTATTTATTGATATTGAAATCTGTGAGGTGTATAATAATAGTTTGTTGGGGTAAAATTATTTACCTTCCAAAACCTCATTTTTGTATTTTAAATTCCGATAACAGGTGGTTTTTATGGATTATTATCAGATCTTTCTCCCTTTGGCGCTTTTACTTATGGTATCGAAGGTATTGATGAAAATATGCGAAAAAATAAAGATACCCTCCGTCATAGGTATGCTGCTTGCGGGTATGCTTATCGGGCTTATAAACTATATACCTGGGCAGAATGTGCTTAACTCGACATCGGCCGAAGGGTTGGGAGTGCTCGCCAAGATAGGCGTTGTACTGATTTTATTTTCGGCGGGGCTTGAGACTGATCTTAAAAAAATCAAAAGCATAGGCGGGTCTGCTGCGGTGATAACCATGGCGGGTGTATTAATACCGATGGCGTTGGGCTTTGTGGTCGCAACCTTATTTAACGGCGGTTTTTCCGCGCTCAACCATGACACCTTAATGAC
>SACC01000348.1 GCA_009928745.1 Clostridia bacterium | reverse complement strand
ATATTGTATATTTTGCAATATCGGTATGAGCAAAATGCTCGGTAGCAATAATAACGCCGTCCAACTTTTCTTTTTCTAACATCTCTTTGTAATCTGTATATCGGTTAGCTTTCGCCGCATATTTTTCACACCATATAAGCGCGTCAGCGCTAATATCGCACACCGCCGCAAGCTTTACGCCGCCGACAAAGCCGCGCGCTAAGTTAAAAGTGTGCCGCTTACCCATTCTTCCTACTCCGATTATTGCAAAATTCAACATTTTTTGACCTCGTTATCCGTTAGCTAACTTCTCATAATTAGTATAATACATTTTCTTTTGATGGTTTTCAATAAAAATTGGACAGTATTTGCTGTATCTTCTCGTTATTTATACCCAATTTTTCGATTATTCAACATATATCGTTTAAGTTATTATACTCCGCTATATGCGCTGAAGCCGCCGTCAATAGGTAAGACTACTCCGGTTATAAAGCTTGCTTCGCTCTCGGAGAGCAAAAGTTTTACTGCGCCCATAAGCTCTTTTATCTCGCCAAATCGTCCCATCGGTGTTGCGGCAAGTATCTTATCCGTACGGGGAGTCGGCGCGCCGTCCGCGCTATACAATAAACCTCTGTTTTGATTGGTTACAAAGAATCCCGGAGCGATTGCGTTGACCCTTATACCCGCCTTTGCAAAATGCACCGCAAGCCACTCGGTAAAATTGCTGACCGCCGCTTTTGCGCCGCTATACGCGGGAATCTTCGTCAACGGAGTAAAAGCATTCATTGACGAGATATTCAATATTGAACAGCCAGATTTTCCAAGCATATCTTTCGCAAAGGTTTGCGTAGGTAAAAACGTACCCAAAAAATTAAGGTCGAATACGAATCTCACTCCGCTTTCGTCAAGCGAAAAGAAGTCTTTTGCGTATTCCTTGCCGAGTTCGCAATATTCATTCTCGGTAGTTGCGCGGGGGCTGTTGCCTCCTGCTCCGTTAATCAATATATCGCAAGCGCCTAGCTCCGCAAGCATCGCCTCGCGAACGGCTGATAAAGAATCCTTTTGCAGTACGTTTGCTTCATATGCTTTCGCTACTTTTCCATCCGCCCTGATTCTCTCCGCCACCGCTTCCGCCGCTGCCAAATTCAAATCAAGCAAAGCAACCTTAGCGCCAAGCGCAGCAAGCTCTTCTGCGATACCGCCGCATATTATACCGCCGGCGCCCGTTATTACCACAACTTTATTATTAATGTCACATTCAAAACCTTTTCCCATAATCATCTCCGTTTACACTTACTTTGTTGCTTTTAGCGCCGCCCAAATGCCGTTAATATAGGTTGCGCCGAGCGCGCGGTCATATAAACCGTATCCGGGCTTACCCTTCTCGCCCCATATCATTCTTCCGTGGTCGGGGCGCACATAACCTTCAAAATTCTCCTCTTTGAGGGCTTTGAGTATCCCGACAATATTAAGTGAACCGTATGTCGTGTCGTGCGCGGTCTCTTCGAACCCGCCCTCAACGAGCTTGATATTGCGTATATGCATAAAATGTATTCGTCCCATCGCTGCGTATTTTTTTACAAGCCTTACCATATCGTTAGCTTTGCTTGCCCCTAGAGAGCCTGTGCAAAAGGTAAGCCCGTTGTTTTTGCTGTTATTGAGCGACAGAAATCTGTCAATTCCTTTTTCATCGGTTATTATCCTCGGCAATCCGAATATATCCCATGGCGGGTCATCGGGATGTATTGCCATATTGACTCCATACTCCTCCGCCACTGGAATAATCGCATCAAGAAAATATTTAAGATTAGCGAATAATTTATCCTTATCTAGGGACATGTATTGCGCAAAAAGGTCAATTAGGTCTTGTTTCTTGTAGCTGCTGTCCCAGCCCGGGAGGCTGAGCTCCCCGCTTAGAGGGTTCATCTTTTCGAGCTGCTCCTTATAATAAACAAGGGACGTCGAGCCGTCAAGGGCCGCCTTGTCAAGCTGCGTTCTCGTCCAGTCAAATACCGGCATAAAAT
>SACC01000347.1 GCA_009928745.1 Clostridia bacterium | reverse complement strand
GATTATAACAGCGAAGACGGTACCATTACCATGACAGGAAAAACGGAAATCGTTTTTGACGGATATATCGATGATAACATAACTGACGAGGTATATATATGAAATTATCAACAATACTTAAAGACATTAAAATAAGCGGTAATTATCCGGACACAGATATTCAAGACCTTTGCTATGATTCGCGCAAAGCGGGCGAGGGCTTGTTATTCGTTTGCCTTAAAGGATACGAATCGGACGGTCATAAATACGCACAAAGCGCATATGACAAGGGCTGCCGTGTTTTCTGTGTTGAGGACGATATCGTCCTCCCTACCGATGCGGTTATATTGAAAGCGGAAAACACAAGGAAATTTCTCGCCCTCGCTTCAGCAAATTTCTTCGGTCATCCCTCAAAGGAATTACTGACAGTTGCGATAACCGGTACAAAAGGCAAGACAAGCACCTCATTTATGATTTCGTCCGTGCTTTCGGCTTCAGGCAGAAAAGTAGGACTTGTTGGAACTATCGGAACAATTATAGGTGATAAAATTTATAAAAGCGATAATTCCACACCCGAAAGCTATTGTATCCACAAGCATTTCCGCGAAATGGTTTCCGAAGGCATTGATACCGTAATAATGGAAACATCATCGCAAGGGTTCAAGCTTGACAGGACATACGGAATCCTGTTCGACATAGGTATTTTTACGAATCTTTCGCCCGACCATATAGGCGACGGCGAGCACGCCGATTACGAAGAGTATAAAAGCTGTAAAAAGCAACTGTTTTCGGCTTGTAAAACCGGTTTCTTCAACGCCAACGATAAAGAAACGAAATATATGGAAGAAAACGCTTCCTGCTCAATTAAAGAATTCGGCACAAATACAAGCTGCGACTATTATGCCGCAGAGATAGGCTTTATAGCCAACGAAGGAAAACTGCTTGCCGAATACGATTTCTGCCACAACAGCAAAAAAACTCATTTTATTATTCCTCATCCCGGTAAAGCAAGCGTTTACAATTCTCTGTGCGCCGCGTCGGTATGTTCTTTCCTCGGCATAAGCGACGATGTAATACTTAAAGGACTGAAGGATACTGTTATCAAGGGCAGAAACGAGATAATAAACACAAAGCAAGGCTTTTCGGTTATAATCGATTACGCACATAATGAACTTTCGGTGAAGTCAGTTTTCGATACACTCGAGCCTTATAGAAAAGGACGGATATTTACGGTTTTCGGCTGCGGCGGCAACCGTTCCAAGCTGCGTCGTTATTCCATGGGCGATGTGATAACACGTCATTCCGATATTGCGGTGATAACGTCTGACAATCCGCGCTTTGAAAAGCTCGACGATATAATAGAAGATATTAAAACAGGCATCACTTCCCCCTTGGGCGAGGTTATTATAATTAAGGACAGGAAAGAAGCCATAGAATATTGCCTTAAAAAAGCCCGTAAAGACGACATAGTCCTGATAGTCGGCAAAGGACATCAGAACTATGAGGAAATTGAGGGGGTCAAATACCCGTTCGATGAAAAGCAGATAGTTTCGGATTTTGTGGGTATCTGATATATTTCAATCTATTAGTATTAAGGTTATATTTGAATGATAAGCGGAGAACGGCGGGCGGATAATATCCGCTCCTACAAAGAAGCTTCCAAGTAATTGATTTTATACCCTTTAGCGGAAAAGTTTTTTTCGTATTCTGTTTCAATATTGCTTTCGTTCAGTATTTGATCTCCGTGGAGGTCGAAGCTAATGTTACTGAGCGTAAAACCTGAATCCTTAAAAGTTTCTAACGAATATTCGAATAAATTTAAGTTATCCGTCTTAAAATAAATATGCGCGCCGTCTTTAATAAGTTTTTTGTACCTTTCAAGGAACAAAGTGCTCGTAAGACGGCGTTTTGCGTTCTTTTTCCTCGGCCACGGATCGCAAAAGTTAATGTATAGCGCGTCCGCGTATTTTTCCGGCAGTATTTCGAGAATTTTTTCTATATCAAAATTTAGAAATTTTAGATTTTT
>SACC01000346.1 GCA_009928745.1 Clostridia bacterium | reverse complement strand
AATCAATAGATTTAAAAGAAAATTATAAAAATATCTGAATTTTTATATGAAAAGCATGATGAGCAACTTTATCAGAATGTATAGCAACAAACACACCTATGATTATTCCAGATTTTATACCATGACAAGAAGAATGAAATATAGAACTAGTAAAAAACTTAGGATTATGAATATATGAAGACAATATTGAAAAAACAATCTTTTTACTAAAATATATTAACTGGAATAAAATGATATGAAATTTTAATTCTACAAAAAAAGAAAATTCTTGTGAAATAATTTTTAATTCATTAGAAAACTAAACTAAATATCTTAATATTTGCACTTTTTTAAAACATAAATTATAATAACTATATATTATAATTTTTTTTAAATTTATGAATAAACAAGAAAGGCAATCAATAATAATGTTACTTATAAATGAAAAACAAGAAATAAATATAACAGAAATTACTGATGTTCTAAATAATGAACTATGAGAAATAATAAATGACTTCAAAGAACTTGAAACAGAATGAAAGATAGAAAAAATTTAGCGAAAGGTCCGGGACCCATGGGACCTGTCGGAGGATTAATAGCGCCTGTCAGCAAAGCTGAAGACTTTAAGGGTACCTTGAAGCGTCTTGTCAATTATCTCAGAAAAGAGCGTGTCGCAATAATATTTATGATAGTCCTTGCGGTAATTGCCACGCTGTTTAATATATTCAATCCCAAAATACTAGCCAAAGCAACCAATGCGTTGCAGACAGGTATAATGCGGGGCAGCATTAACCTTGATTATATAGTAAAAATAATTCTTACAGTGCTTTCACTCTATATCGTTATGGCGTGCTTTCACTTTTTCTCGGGTTTTATTGCCGCTGGAGTTACGCAAAAGATTGTTTACCGTATGAGGAGAGATATAAAGCATAAGCTTTCAAAAGTAACAATCAGCTATTACGACACCAACTCCACAGGTGATATGATGTCAAGAATAACCAACGATGTGGATACTATCGCGAATACCTTACAGCAAAGTTTGTCGCAGTCAATAACAGGTGTAATATCTATTATCGGTATTTCAATAATGATGTTTACAATTAATGTGTATATGACGCTTATTGCGCTTGGTACTTTGCCTATTTTCTTGACTATTACAATGCTGATTATCAAAAAATCGCAAAAAAGGTTCGCGGCGCAGCAAGAGAAGCTTGGCGCGCTTAATGGCTATATCGAGGAGACTTTTACCGGTCAAAAACTCGTAACCTTGTACGGAAAAGAGAATAACGCAGCGGAAAATTTTGAGAACCTCAATCAGCAGTTAAAGAAGGAAAGCACTGCCGCGCAGTCTATATCGGGAATGATAATGCCGATGTTGCAGTTCGTGAACAATCTCGGGTATGTGCTTGTATGCGTAGTCGGCGGTATTTTAGCCGGCGCAAGGAATCCCTTGATGATTGGCGATATTCAGGCGTTTATCCAATATATGTCCGAATTCGGTCAACCTATAATGCAGACTGCGAATATTGCTAACACCTTCCAATCAACCATTGCGGCAGCCGAAAGAGTATTCCGTCTGCTTGACGCGGAGGAAGAGCCGGCAGACAGCGGTGAGATTAATCCTCTGACGCTTAACTCAGATGTTGCCTTTGTCAACACAGATTTTTCATACGACAAGAACAAAGAATTGATTAAGGATATGAATATTAAGATATCCAGCGCAGACAGAATTGCAATAGTAGGTCCGACAGGCGCCGGTAAAACTACCCTTGTCAATCTCTTGATGCGGTTTTATGAGATTGACAGCGGAAGTATAACGATAGGCGGTACGGATTACCGCAACTTAAAGAAAAAAGATTTGCGCAATATGTTCGGTATGGTATTGCAGGACACCTGGCTGTTCTCGGGGACAATTAGGGATAACATCGCCTATGGCAATCCCGGTATAAGTGAAGAAGCTATTGTGGAAGCTGCTAAAAAAGCGCATATTGACCATTATATCCGCACCTTACCAGATGGCTATAATAC
>SACC01000345.1 GCA_009928745.1 Clostridia bacterium | reverse complement strand
GTTATATCCGGCATAAAGAGTTAGGTCACAACTAATGGTATCGTTCTCATCGAACTTATATTTCAAATCGCTATCCAAATACCAGCCGCTGAAGGTGTATTCATAAATGTAAGTGCCTTGTGTCTGATTTATTGAAGAGGTCTCAGTTACTGAAGAGTTTGGACGCGAAGGAGAACTGTAATTTTCCCACCATTCTCTGTCTTTTGTGTCGGCATCTAGAATTTCATCCTTAAATATATTACCGCCCTTAATGGATATTTCTTCCTTTTCAAAATATTCAATACCGTTAAGCATAAGCGTTGTTACAGGAGACGCTTGTCCAAACCCGCAATTATACGTTACGGGAAGTTGGGGCGCATATACACCTATTTTATAATTATTTTCTTTGCCCGGGGCAGCTTCCTTAAGCTGTTGGAAGCTTAGAGATACTGTTCCTCCTACGTATCTTAGTATCTGTTCATAGTTGCTTACAAACTGTGATATTGTATGGTCTGTATCATAGACCTTTTCACATTCCGCGTGTCCGTTGCCTCTTAAACATTCTTCGTCAAGTCCGGCTCCGCAATCGTATTTTCTCTTAATTACCAAGTCTTCCAAACGCTCGACCCTATCCGCCCATGAGGTAATTGTAGAATAGTCGTAATTAAGCGCTGCCTCTATTTCGGTATTCATAGAGCTCCAGCTTTCATTTGTAGCTTTTTGCGCCTTTTGAGAAATACCTACTGTTGAATATGTAGCAGTCATTTGATTGATTATGGCTCCGACTTTGCCTGTAGCGTATTCTTTCTTTTTGTCCTCTGCAAGTCCATCCAAAAGTGTGGTAACGTCTGCCGGTACTTTTTTGTCGTCGTTGATAAGCGTTATGTCCTTTTTCCCGCCCGAAATAGACTGGAGCATACTTCCGCTGTAACTGTATATTTGATATCTTAATGCGCCCGACAAATTAGCTGAGGTCATATTTTTTAGCAAGTAATTTATCATTTTGAGTTGTTCAGTTTCGTAATAGAACTTGCCTTTGTTTTCTTCCTCGCTTCCGCTCTTTTTACCGTTTTCATAGTTGGTATTGGCTTGATTGTATGCTTTCATAGCATCATCATTGCCGCCATAGCACCACATCCAGTCACTCATATTGAGCTGTCCTTGCAAACCGTTGCCGGTTATTGCCTGACGCATTTCTCCGGTATAAGTAAGGTTGCTGTATTTGCTGAAGCCATAGACAATATACTCATGGTCTTCCTTTTTTTCTTGGAAGCTAAAATGTTTAGAATAAAAATCATTATAGAAGGTATCGTTATAGCGATACGCGTTAATATAATTTGCTCTTTGAATAGAAACGTATTCCAACCACTCGGCATCGGTAAATATAGTATAATGGCTGTATCTTAACTCTTTTTCAAAATTTTCGTCGCTGACAGCATTGTAGTTCGTTTGGTTGTAGTCATAATAATAACCATATAGCTCTACGCAATCCGCCTTATTAGCTCCGCCGTTATAGTACTCGTTAAAAGCGCGCAAATAAACCAATGTATCATAATCAAGATTATTTTTGCAATATGTATCAAATTCGGTAGTTCCTACGCCTTTATTGCCCGCCATACCCTTAACAACGTCCAAAGAATACTCAAGCTCAAATGTGGCAACTCTGCCAAACTCATCTCCGGTCATTCCGATAGCAAAAACTTTGCCTGCCATGTTCCTGTATTGACGGCTTACATTATCTTTGTCATCGTCGGTAGCTCCGGTAGCGTCTGCCTTATCTTGTAATTTTTCATAATATGACCAATCGTCAAAAAACGACCAGCCGGTAGTAGCCGACCAAACTCCGGAATCTACTTTCGTTTCGATAGCTTGCTCCGTTACTGTTTCTTCCCCGGCAAGATAATCAACCGTTTTGGTCATCTTTGCTGCGGGAAGAGCGGCCTTTGCCATTGCCAAAATGATTTTCTCGGCGTCGGAAGCAGCGAATATCTTGATAATAGAGGAGGTATCGGGATCTAACGCATCTTCTTGCTTCTCAAC
>SACC01000344.1 GCA_009928745.1 Clostridia bacterium | reverse complement strand
CATGCAGCCTTTGCCGCCAGCGGTTTGCTCACATTGAAAACAAAACATATTACTTGTATTTTCCATATTTCTCTCCTTTATTAGTCTAATATTTTACCATCGGTTGATATCGTGATAACTTGCCAGGGAATCATTTTTCCGCTGTTCTTTAGCGCGGTTATTGCGGCATTAGACAATCCGCCGCAACAAGGAACCTCCATTCGAACAATTTTTACTGATTTTATATTGTTGTTCTTAATAATCTCTGTCAGCTTTTCGCTGTAATCCCCTGCATCAAGTTTTGGGCATCCTATAAGCGTTATATGCTTTTTGATAAAATCCTTATGAAAATTACCGTATGCAAATGCGCTGCAATCCGCAGCTATTAACAAATTCGCATTATTGAAATAAGGCGCGTTCACCGGGACAAGTTTTAGCTGAACGGGCCATTGCGTTAGTTCGCTTTCGTAGTTAATATCTTGACGATTATCGACAGAGGGTTTATCTCGTCTAAGTTCCTTTATATTTGTGCCCGGACAACCGCACGGCATTGGCGCTGCTTTTGCCTGTTTATTCTTTATTACTTCGGCTTCATTATACTCAAGCGCTTCCCGTTCTTCAAAAGTAATGGCTCCTGTCGGACATACAGGCAGACAATTGCCAAGACCGTCGCAATAATCATCTCGTAATAATTTGGCTTTACCATTAACCATGCCGATTGCGCCCTCGTGACAGGCTTTTACACAAAGCTCGCAACCATTACATTTTTCCTTATCTATCTTGATTATTTTTCTTATCATAATGTTCTCCTTATATTAGGACTTCTTCTTAAGATAAATAGTATGATTTTATGCCAGATGTGGACATTTGCGTTGAAATAATTGCAAAGCTATCTGCTTGTAGTAGCAAGAACGGCGCGAAAGTCCACGATTTTCCCATTCCGATTTACGCCTTAGGCGCCGGCGCTTTTACTACAATTAATTCCAGCGTTTTATTACTTGTATTATTTACATTCATTTTTGTATTATATGGTATCTTCAATACCGTACCTTTTTTATAATTATTCTCTTGCTGCTCGTCTAGTCTAATAGTCAAAACACCTCTAACCACTGTCATATATACTGTAGAATTGGAATAATGCACGGGTAACGTCTCGCCAAAATTCAATACCATATGGTTGAGATTTATATTTTCATCAGCAATAATTCTTTTTATTGACTTTTCCTCTCCCTTATATAACTCATATATCTGCTCTATCATACCATTAACCTCCATTTAATTGACTTCATATATAGATTATAATATACTAAAGATAAAAACTATGTTGTATTTACAACAAAAATGAGGATATATGCATAATTATATAGAAATATTGAAGCAGTGCAACATATTTGCCAATGTAGAGCACTTAGATATAATAAAAATCTTGTCTTGCCTTCACGCAAGAAAATCAAACTATTTGAAAGGCGAGCATGTATATAATGAGGGCGATCACATTATTGAACTAGGCATAGTTTTGTCCGGCGAAGTTCATATTGTAAAAAGAAATTATTACGGCAACGAAAATATTATCGCCAATATTACTTCTGGTAATATATTTGCCGAATCCGCCGCCTTTTCTAAGCATCACATATTGCAAGTTGACGTGATAGCAGTTGCCGATAGCGAAATATTGTTCCTTGACTATAAACGAATTATCTCTCCTTGCGCTAATACCTGCGCCTTTCATACAAGGTTGATTGAAAATATGATTACGGTTATTGCGGACAAAAACGCATTTCTTAACCAAAAACTAGGATATATAAGTAAACGATCGACCAAAGAAAAGCTACTATCTTATCTTTTTGATCAATCCAAGGCAACAAAAAGCAACAAATTCAAAATACCATTTAACAGAGAACAGCTAGCAAATTACCTTTCCGTGGACAGAAGCGCTATGAGTAACGAGCTATGCAAATTGCGCGATGCCGGAATTATAACATTTCATAAAAATCAATTTGAAATGTTACAGCGATTTGATGATTAAATCGTATTAACAAGCAATAAAC
>SACC01000343.1 GCA_009928745.1 Clostridia bacterium | reverse complement strand
CCGCAAGACCGCTATTTTGCCGAGCAACGGCTACCGCCTCATTGACGTTATTGAGAATGCGGCAGATATATTCAACTCAGTAGAAGCGGATTGCAAGAAACTTTTCGGCGGCAAGGTTAGCTTGAAGTTGAAGGACAAAATTAAGAAAGACGGCGTATATGTGGAGCAGGGCATAATTGCAGGCTGCGCAGGAGGCACGTACGATAATATTTGCGAAGCGGCGGCAATACTGAAGGATAACAACACGGGCAAGGGCGCATTCAATATCAGCGTTTATCCTTCCAGTCAGCCTATTAATCTCGAGCTTACGAAGAACGGCAGATTAGCCGATATGATACGGGCAGGTGTCAATATCAAGTCTTGTTTCTGCGGTCCGTGCTTTGGCGCGGGGGACGTTCCGGCTAACGGCGAGTTGAGCATACGGCATACCACGCGCAATTTTGAAAGCCGCGAGGGCAGCAAGCCAACGGACGGTCAGATAGCGTCTGTCGCGTTAATGGATGCAAGAAGTATAGCGGCAACAGCAATTAACGGAGGCAAGCTTACTTGTGCTACCGATATTGACTACAATAACGCAGTACCCGAATATCATTTTGACACGGCAATTTATAATAACAAAGTCTACAACGGATGGGGCAGTCCCAAACCCGAAAACGGATTAATTTATGGTCCTAATATCACCGAATGGCCAAGCATCAATGCGTTGACCGATAATATATTGTTAAAAATGGTAGCGGTAATTAATGATCCCGTTACAACTACCGACGAGCTGATACCTTCAGGGGAAACCTCGTCTTACCGCAGTAATCCCTTGAAACTTGCCGAATTTACGCTCTCTAGAAAGGTTCCAGAATATGTCGGACGAGCAAAAGCGGTGCAAAAAGCGGAAAATCAGAGACAGCAAGGCGTAATAAGCGAAGAATATGCCGCTGCGCTTGCAACGCTAAATGTAAGTAGCGAGGGCATATCTTTCGGCAGCGCGATATTCGCGAATAAACCGGGAGACGGCAGCGCAAGAGAGCAGGCGGCGTCCTGTCAGAGAGTGCTTGGCGGCTCGGCTAACTTTGCCAAAGAATACGCAACCAAGCGTTATAGAAGTAATCTGATTAACTGGGGAATACTACCTTTCCATACCGAGTTTGAGTTCGAAACCGGGGATTTTGTTTTTGTTCCAAGTGTCAAAGACAAAATCGCAAAGGGAGAGGCGAATTATTCACTTATTATTGCAAGAAATGGCGTAAAGCTTATGGCTGAAGCTACCATATTACCTTTGACACAAGAGGAAAAAGAGATTATATTAACCGGCTGTTTAATGAATTATTACGGCGCGCGGAAATAGGAGGCAAAAATGATTTACGATCCCAAGATTGAATGTATGAATAGGGAGAACATGCGGGAGCTGCAACTGTCAAGGTTGAAGAAAACTGTACGCTATGCTTACGATAAGGTTAAGTTGTATAAAGATAAGTTTGACAGTATCGGATTGAAACCTGAGGACATAAAAAGTCTGGAAGACATAAAATACATACCTTATACCGTAAAATCCGACCTTAGAGATAATTATCCGTACGGACTGCTTGCAGTGCCTATGGACGACATCGTAAGAATACACGCGTCAAGCGGCACAAGCGGCAAGCCGACAGTAGTCGCATACACGCAGAATGACCTTGACATGTGGACTGAATGTATGGCAAGGCTTATTGTTGCGGCAGGCGGAAGCAAATCCGATGTGGCGCAGGTTGCTTTTGGATACGGTCTCTTTACAGGAGCGCTGGGGCTGCATCAGGGTTTTGAAAAACTCGGCGCGGCGGTTATCCCTATATCAAGCGGCAATACCGAACGGCAAGTAATGCTTATGAAGGATTTGGGCTCTACTGCGCTTATTTGTACGCCTTCATACGCGCTGTATATTGCCGAAACAATGGAAAAGATGGGCATAAAAAAGGAAGAATTAAAGCTCCGCATTGGCTTGTTCGGCTCTGAAGCCTCCACTCCTGAGATGCATGCCGAGCTGCAAAAGAGGCTTGGAC
>SACC01000342.1 GCA_009928745.1 Clostridia bacterium | reverse complement strand
CGGCTACAGCAAGTATGATAGGTGGAAAATTGGAATATGAGGTTAAGCCTACTTTAATCCCCTTCTCCCACCCCCTAGCCGGTGTCAGCAATGAATTCAACGCCATATTTATAAAAGGAAATGCTGTTGACGAGCTAATGTTCTATGGCAAGGGCGCAGGCCCCCTTCCCACAGGCAGTGCAATCATGGGAGATATTATACAGATCGGAAAATCCATAATTAAGCATTCCGCATATGATATCGTAGTGCCTGGCAGTAATAAGTACTTATAAAAAAAGCCCTTCTTATCTAGCTTAACAGCCAGAAAGAAGGGCTTTTTTTTTCATTAACCCCTAATGATAGTACCTGTCTTTCCCTCTAATGCATCTATTCCCTTATAAAGGGATGTTATAATAGCACACCTCCCACTTCCGCTTTTAGCGAATTTTACCGCTGCTTGCATTTTTGGAAGCATACTACCAGGGGCAAAATGTCCCTCCCTAATATAATTTTCTGCTTCTGCTAAAGATATTTCCCCTAAGTCTTCTTGATTTGCTTTCCCAAAATTAATTGCGGCTTTTTCCACCTCTGTCAAAATCATAAGTGTATCTGCATCGACTTCTTCTGCTAGTAATTCAGCAGCAAAATCCTTGTCTATTACTGCCTCTACCCCCTCAAGGGATCCATCTTCTTTCTTTATAACAGGTATCCCCCCTCCTCCTGCAGCTATAATAATAGTTGTATCCCATAATTTCTTAACCGTATCAACTTCTATCATGCTCGTAGGTATCGGTGAAGCTACTACCCTTCTCCAACCCCTTCCAGAATCCTCTTATATTCCATAGGTATAATACGGGAAAATTTATCCATAGCCGATTCTATATCATTAACTAACGACATGGCTATTCTGCTGTTTGTATATTTATAATGATTTCTTAAAAGATAACAGAAAATATCTTTGTCATCTTCTGTCAGGCGTTCTATTAACACCATATCCATATTACATTTGTCTTCAAGCCTGTTGCTACCATTAATTACATACGCAATGCCGCCGGACATGCCCGCGGCAAAATTTCTGCCGATACTGCCCAACACAAGAACGCGGCCCCCCGTCATATATTCACAACCGTGGTCTCCCAAGCCTTCTACAACAGCATATAGGCCTGAATTTCTGATACAAAACCTCTCTCCCGCCACGCCCCTTATATATGCCTCGCCGGATATGGCCCCGTAAAAACACGTATTCCCTGCTATAATATTAGTCTGCGCGCTATAACCGCTGTCATTGTCTGGATATATTATTACCCTGCCTCCCGAAATACCTTTTCCCACATAATCATTGGCCATGCCTTCTAATTCAAAAGTGACACCTTTAACTAAAAAAGCCGCAAAACTCTGGCCGGCAACGCCTGCAAATCTGAATCTTATTGAATCTTCCAAAAGCGTGCCGTCGCCGTATTGTCTGCATATATGACCGCTTAGCATGGCGCCTACGCTTCTGTCCGTATTTTTTATCCAAATATCCTCTGAAACAGCTTTTGAATCCGGCACGGAAAGGAACTTATCGCACTTTTCTATAAGACATTCGTCTAAACTCTTATCTCTCTCAATAGGGCCTTTGACTTTTAAACGGACATTTTCCTTAACAGGTCTATAGAGTATTTTTTCTAAATTTACATATTTTGCTTTAAAGTGCCTAATATTGTCCTCTTTCTCCAGAAGATCACTTCTACCGACCATTTCATTAACCGTCCTAAATCCCAATGACGCCATAATCTCTCTCATCTCTTTTGCTATGAACCTCATATAATTTACCACGTATTCCGGTCTTGCGCTAAACCGTTTCTGAAGTATAGGATCCTGTGTTGCGATCCCCGCGGAACAATTGTTAAGATGGCAATGCCTTAACATGACGCAACCCATAACAACCAAAACCGCCGTGCAAATGCCGTATTCCTGGGCGCCAAGCATACAGGCTATCGCTATGTCCCTGCCGGTACGTATCTGTCCGTCCGTCTGGAGAACAACGCGCTGCCTTAATCCGTTGAGCAGAAGTGTCTGATG
>SACC01000341.1 GCA_009928745.1 Clostridia bacterium | reverse complement strand
AATTGACAATGGTGGTAGTGAAGTTACATCAAGAGGGGTCAATGTGGTAGTTGCAGGAAGCGCTGTTTATAAGGCAGAGAATCCGGCAGAAGCCGTAAGGAGGTTGAGAGGATGAAAAGCGCAGCTATTATATTGAACTCTGATTTTAACCGTGAAGTAAGAGACGAAACAGTTATTTGCGCCGATGGCGGATATAACTATGCAAAGGCAAAAAATATCCGTGTAGATTATGTTGTAGGCGATCTTGATTCGGCGAAAGATATTGCGCCCGATGTTAAGATTGTCAAGTTTAACAAGCAAAAAGACAGTACTGACGGAGAGCTTGCTATCCGCTATGCAATTAGCGCTGGATACAAGTATCTCAATATGTACGGCGCGGACGGCGGAAGACTAGACCATGTTATGTATAATATACATCTAATGGCAATAGCCGCCAAACTCGGCGCAAAATGTGTTATAAGGGCGGATAAATATGATGTTTATTATGTAAATTCCACCTTTGAGCTTGATGTAAAGGCAGGGGATATTATCTCGATAGTACCTTTTTCTTCTGATGTGCATATAATGAGTACAGAAGGCTTGGAGTACGATATAAATGACGAGGACATGAGCAAATTCACTACAATTGGCGTATCTAATATCGCAATAGGCGATAAGATAAAGATTGTAGTGACAAGAGGTGATGTCAACATTTTCAGAGTATTCCGCAAGGAGGTATAATTTGAGGATATATTGTTTTAACCCGCCCGCGCTCATCAAAGGAATATTAAAATTATTTTGCAGAAAGAATAGGAGAAGTCTGACAGAATAATATTTAATACTAACAAGTACAATATTATACATATTCAATACGCCCGCAAGTGATTGCGGGCGTATTGGGTTGCATCAATAGCTTTTTATAGTAAGCGACTTCAAAATAGCGAAGAACAGTCCAAAGTTGAACATATTGTGAAATCTACGCAAGTTGGATTTAAACATTGATTTTTTAAAATAAAATTTATAATTACGCAAATAGACGCATATAGCTTAAAAAAAACAAAAAGGGCTGTAATAACAGCCCTAGTTAATTTACATATGATAAGTTAGATTGCTTTTCTTTGAACTTTTTTACTGCGAAGGCACCTTGTACAAACATACTGAGAAGAAATAGTACCTTTAGCGTCAACTATAGCTACTTTCTGCACATTTGCATTCCATTGTCTTGGGGATTTGCGGTTGCTGTGGCTAACTTTGTTGCCGCCCATTTTACCTTTGCCGCACACGCTGCATACTCTAGACATAACTACACCTCCTATTTGAAAATAACTTTCATATTCTAGCACGAAAAAAAACAAATAGCAACAGAATTTTATACGCTTTTGAAATATTATTGAAAAATGTTGCATATTAGATGATATTTATAGTATTATGTATGTAATAATTCTAGTGCTGGAGAGATATGGCAGTTAAGACAAGTAACAAATTAGGTAAAATAACAGTTTCGGACGATGCAGTCACCATGGTGGCTAATTATGCCGCGTCCGAATGCTATGGTGTTGTTGACCTCGTTTCACGTCGTGTAACTGACAGTCTTGCTCAGCTTTTCAGGTCTAATACTAACACAAAGGGTGTAAAGGTGACCTGCGACGATCACGATATTTATATTGATGTATTCGTAATCTTGAAAAGCGGTGTTTCTGTTGATGCTGTAAAAGAATCACTAGAACGCACCGTTACCTATTCGGTCGAATACTTTACAGGCATGCGTGTAAAAGCTGTCAATATTAATGTTGTTGGCATTAGGGTGTAAATTGTGAGGTACCAACTTAAATGTTGAAATATATAGATTGTAAAACATTCAGAGATATGTTTTTAGGCGGTGGCAAATACCTTGAGCTTAATAAGGCGATGGTTGATTCGCTCAATGTTTTTCCTGTTCCCGACGGCGATACGGGGACTAATATGAGTATGACTATGCGCAGCGCCGTAAAAGAAGTCGAGGCAATTCCCGAAGACGAACTTAATATGGAGACGCTTGCAGCAGCAATTATCAAAGGCTCGCTTAAAGG
>SACC01000340.1 GCA_009928745.1 Clostridia bacterium | reverse complement strand
GGTCATACCTTGACGGTGACGGCGATTTCAGAAGCAATGAAGTAACGAAATTGCGTGATGAAGCAGACATTATTATTACAAACCCGCCGTTTAGCCTTTTCCGAGAATTTTTAGGGTGGATTGTAGAAGCAACCAAAAAGTTTTTAATTATAGGAAATATAAATTGTATTACGTATAAAGAGGTATTCCCGCGAATTCAAAATAATGAAATATGGTTAGGAACCGGCATGGGCAGATGGATTACGGGTTTTATTGTCCCGGACGGCTATGAACTATATGGAACAGAAGCACGAATAAATGAAGAGGGAAAAAGGATTGTAGCAACAAATAACTGCTTATGGCTAACTAATCTTGACCATGGAAAAAGACATAGACCCTTGCATCTAATGACTATGGCTGACAACTTGAAATTTAGCAAACATAAAAGCGTTAGGGAAAGTGGTTATCTTAAATATGACAATTATGACGCAATCGACATTCCGTTTACCAACGCTATACCGAGTGACTATGACGGCGCAATGGGCGTTCCTATAACGTTTTTGGATAAATACAATCCTGAACAGTTTGAAATATTAGGGTGTTCGTATCAATATGGCGACCCAGGATGTCATTATAGTGGCCAACCGTGGAATGTGAGCGTTGACGGCAAAGACGTTTATAAGCGCGTTTTTATAAGAGCTAAAAAACTGGGGGTACAAAACAAATGAAAACAACGTTGATAACGGACATAACCGTTAAACAAGTTTGCAAGGGCTTTGTCTATAACGAATTAGAGGGCAAAGGACTTTTCGGTTTATCCGGCAAGTTAGTTATTCAGCCGGAATATCAGCGCAATTATCTTTATGCAGAACAGAAAATGGAAGAAGCTGTTATCCGTTCTGTTCTTAAAGACTATCCGTTAGGGCTGATATATTTCAACAAAGTTGACACAGACAAATACGAAGTGCTTGATGGGCAGCAACGCATAACAAGTTTAGGGCGCTTTCTGACCGGGAAGTTTCCACTGATTGATGATAACGGCTTGCCGCATTATTATAGCGCACTGCCGGATGATATGGTAAAGAAAATCAATGAAAAGCCCCTGACAATCTATATTTGTGAGGGCGAAGAAAGCGAAATCAAGGAATGGTATAAAACAATCAATATTGTAGGAATACCGCTGAATCATCAAGAGATTTCAAACGCGGTTTATTCCGGCCCGTTCGTCACGAAAGCAAAGGAAGAATTCAGCAATAGCCAAAACGCCAATATACAGAAATGGAGCGCTTATATCCGGGCGAAAGTGAACCGTCAAGGTTTCTTGCGTGTGGCGCTTGAATGGGTTTCTAAAAGCACTTACGACGACGTTGTTGACGCTTATATGAGCAAGCACCGTTTGGATGATAATATAACGGAACTGAAAACGTATTTTAATAGCGTCATAGACTGGATTTCAAGCGTATTTTTCGACGTTGAAAACGAAATGTGCGGTCTTGAATGGGGGCGGCTATATGAAGCCTATCACAAAAAGCCCTATGACCCAGCGGCGGTTTCCGCAAAGGTGCATGAACTTTACGCGGACGATGCTGTAAAGAACCGACGGGGCGTGTTTGAATACATTTTAAACGGGTGTACTGATACAAAGCTGCTTGAAATCCGGGTATTTGAAGAATCGACAAAGAAAGCCGTTTACACGCAGCAAACGGACGCAGCAAAAGCCGCCAGAAAATCGAACTGCCCACTTTGTGCGTTAGGCGCTGACAATAACTCTAAACGGATATGGAAATATAGCGAAATGGACGCAGACCACGTAACCGCATGGAGCAAAGGCGGCGCGACCGACATTAAAAACTGTCAAATGCTATGCAAGACGCATAACCGGGCAAAAGGTAACAAGTAATTCATACAGGAACAGACACCGACAAAAGCCGCTTTTTGTGTAATAACGCGAAGCAGCTTTTAGTATATTTAGGTAGTGCCTATAAGTTTGTGTAAACTTCCTCATAGTCGGTGAAGTAAAATATACTGACAACAGGAGGTTTTAACAATGGCCAAAAGGACAAGCCCACT
>SACC01000339.1 GCA_009928745.1 Clostridia bacterium | reverse complement strand
GCGTCAATGTGACATTAGGGCTACCCATCATTCGCACATCGGTAGATCATGGCACGGCGTTTGATATTGCTTATAAGGGCATAGCGTCTACACGGAGTTACGTTGCGGCTGTTAGATTTGCGAAAAGCATGGCGCAACATAGCAACTTGAGCGTTACAGAAACATAACAAGACAAAAACTGAAGGGTATGTCTCGGCCCAATCCACACCCTTCCTATCAGTTGCTATTTTTGTAGAATTCCTTGGGACATGCCAAGATAGCGGGGACTTCCTACTCTTCGTCTGTCACATCCACATTGACCAATTCTTCTACCGCTTCGGCATCGGAGGCGCTAATCGGCGCGATGCGCGCTTATAATCCAGATAATACAGTAGTAGTCGGTCAGCCGACATTCGGTAAAGGTGTATTCCAAAACGCGCCCTTTATGCTGTTTGACAAGCAAAGCGGCAAAACCTACGCTTACTATATATCAATAGTTACGGGATATTATTATATTGTTGACGAAAGCGCAGAGGGTGGCAGATATTGTATACATCAAAATCCCATGGAACCCGACCTAGCGGTAAACGCTAACGATATTATGCGCGATCTAAGTTCAGACAGCGAGATTATAGCCGCTAATAATAGCTTTTTGGCGAGTCTTAATTAAAAACTATCACTATTAATTATTAAAATCAATAATTGTTATTATTTTGTATTGACATGGCGCAAATTATATGTTAATATATGATTACATTCTCAATCGATGACTAGTTCGGAGAGTAGGTATGTAGAATCAATACGATTTTACCGCAATTATTTGTGAAAGCCTGCTTTTTGCAGGCTTTTATTATTCATATATAATAGTACGGCAGCCAAGTTATTGATAATGAAAATGCTGATGAACTTTAGAAGCAATAAAGCGAATTATTGCAATCATAAATAATTAGCGCAGAAAAATGTTGAGAGAGTAAAAAGCAATTATTTAGCAAAAAAATATTTAATGTGGCGGAACATAGAAATTAACTAGGTAAAAGATAGAAGAAGTAATTAATAGGAATATTGGTTATTGATATAAATAATTAGCGCGGACTAAGAAAATAAGGAGTAAATATGAAAAGAATCGGAGTAATAGGAATTGTTATCAAAGGCAAAGAAAGAGTAATGGAGGTGCAGTCGTTGCTGAGTGCATATTCGGATATAATAATTGGGCGTATGGGCGTGCCTGACCACGAAAGTGACATTAATACTATTAGCGTTATTGTTAAAGGCTCGAACGAGGATATGTCTGCGCTGACTGGTAAGCTTGGCAAGCTGTGCGATGTTAACGTAAAGTCCGCCTTGACCTCAGTAGAAATCGAATAGTCTGTAAAATTTTGCTCTGTCATCCCGACCGAAGCGGAGGGATCTATAATTAGCTCAGTCAAACGTGTTATTGTCATCCCGACCGTAGCGGAAGTATAAGATGTGATAATTTTGTCATCCCGACCATAGTGGAGGGATCTCAACCAAACCATAAGAAAGATACGGGATTCCTCCATTACGCTATCGCTACAGTCGGAATGACATTATAATATGTACGGTTACCCTAGCAAAGAAGCTCTTAGAAAGACCCTCTTAGATTAATAATATAAGTATAACGAAATACAATATAATAAGGAGTATGTATATGAAAAAACTAATCAAAATTGTAGTTGCGGCGTTAGCGGTGTTGACACTCTGTGTCGGCTCTGCAATATTCGTGGCTTGCGATAATAAAAATGAAGATAAGAAAATCCTTGTTGCAATGCCTGACGGCGCTCCCGCGCTTGCATTAGCGCAGCTTATGGGCGAGGTGAGCAACTTAAGTAATTATGATATAACCTATGCTATTAAGGATGGTACATCAATACGCAGCGTGGTAATGAGCGGCGAAGCTGATATCGCTTTACTGCCTATGAATATAGCGGCTGCTTTATATAACGGCGGCATTGATATCCGTCTTGTCAGCGCGAATATATACGGTTTGCTATACCTTGTGGGGAGCGAAGCGTTAGATAATGGGTTACAGTCTCTTATCGGCAAGGTTGTATAC
>SACC01000025.1 GCA_009928745.1 Clostridia bacterium | reverse complement strand
GTCTAATATCCCTGACGGAATAAGAAATAATGCTATACCCGCCGCATTAATGATACCTGCGACAACCAGCATAGCATAATTCCACCATTTTAATTGATCAAGCTGTTTTCTCTTTATCATTTAATTAACCGTTCTTTTGCTGAAAATTCCAGCTGTCCTCACACATTCTTGCAAGGTCGTACTGCGCTCTGAAGCCTAACTCCTCTGCCGCGAGTGACGGATCAGCATAACACGACGCGATATCGCCCGCGCGTCTACCGACGATTTTATAGGGAAGCTCTCTGCCCAAAACCTTGGAAAAGGCTTTCACCATATCCAGCACGCTATATCCGTTGCCAGTGCCTAGATTGTAGACTACTACGCCCGGTTTTGTATCCAGCTTTTGGAGCGCGCAAAGGTGACCTTTGGCAAGGTCAACCACATGGATATAATCTCTTACGCCTGTGCCGTCATGAGTGTCGTAATCGTCTCCGAATATCCTTAGATAATCCAGCTTGCCGATAGCTACCTGAGTAATATACGGCATTAGATTATTGGGGATACCGTTGGGGTTCTCTCCGATAAGCCCGCTAAGGTGCGCGCCGATAGGATTAAAATATCTAAGCAGCGCAATATTATAACTTTTGTCTGCAACATAGATATCTTTGAGTATTTCTTCGATAAAATACTTGGTCTTGCCGTAAGGATTAGTACAGCCGCCGATAGGAAAATCTTCTCTTATTGGCACAGTCATCGGATTGCCGTATACCGTTGCCGAGGAGGAGAATACTATATTCTTGACTCCATACTCCTGCATTACATATAGCAGCACGACTGTACCCTCGATATTATTATGGTAATATTTCAGGGGCAAACTTACGCTTTCTCCCACCGCTTTGAGCCCTGCAAAATGTATCACCGAACCTATATCGTTCTCGGCAAAAACCTTGCTGAGTCCTTCCTTGTCAAGTATATCTACCTGATAAAATTGCGGACGCGCGCCAGTAATTGTTTCTATCTTGTCAATGACATCAGCTTTGCTGTTGGAGAGATTATCGACGATGACTGCTTCGTAGCCTGCCTGTATAAGTTCTACAACGGTATGGCTGCCAATGTATCCGGCGCCGCCGGTTACCAAAACTTTTTTCATAGAAAATACCTCCTAAATTACTATCTGCAAAGTTGATACTGCAATCTATTTCTTCCCAGCCTTTACTTTAGCAAGACGCGCGAATCTTGGCAGACCGTCTTCAAGCGGCGCTTTGCTGTCGCCTTGAATAAGCGGCAGAGCGTAATCTACGAATTCTTGCGTTAAACCCTTGCCGTCCGGAAGTATCCACTCGGCAGGAATCTTTTTCTCAGTGTTAGCGGCAAGCGCGACATCCATTGTAGCTGGTACGCATTTATATTCTTTGCCCGGTTCTCTCTTTAGTATAACCATTCTGTCCGTTTCTCCTGCAAGCGCGTATTTCACTGCGGCTGCGCCTGCTGCAAAAGCCTCTTCCACATCCACTTTTGACGCCAAATGCGCCGCGCATCTCTGCAATAGGCTGAACTCTATAGCTCTAACCTTTACACCAAGCTCGGCATTAATCATATTGGCAAGCATGGAGCCTACTCCGCCTAACTGCGCATGACCAAAAAGGTCTGTTGAGGATGCGGCGAACTCGCCTATGTATCTGCCGTCGGCGTTGCGTATGCCTTCGCTGATTACTATCATACATTTGTTATTGTTCTTAGCGCATATCTCTTTTACGCTTGCCTTGAATTGCTCAATATCAAAGATTGTCTCGGGAAGATATATAAGATCGGGTCCCAAGCCCTTGACTTTTGCAAGCTCCGCCGCAGCTGTCAACCAGCCTGCGTTCCTGCCCATTACCTCAATAACGCATACCATACCGGTATTGTAGACGGTAGAGTCAAGTTTTAGTTCCATAATTGAGGTGGCGATATACTTCGCCGCGCTGCCGTATCCGGGGCAATGGTCAGTTCCCCAAAGGTCGTTATCTATAGTCTTAGGCACACCGATTACTCTGCATTCGTAGCCTGACTTCTGCATATATTTGCTAACCTTGTTGCAGGTATCCATACTGTCGTTGCCGCCGTTATAGAAGAAATAGCGAATGTCGTACTTCTTGAATACCTCAAGCAGTCTCTTATAATCTGTCTCGTCCACGTCCGCCGGTTTTAGCTTATAACGCACCGAACCCAGCGCCGAACTCGGAGTATTCTTCAAAAGCTCCAGCTCTTTCATATCTTCTGCGTCGATATCGTAAAAATTCTCATCAAGAATACCCTTGATACCGTGCGCTGCGCCATAAATCTTTGTTATAACATCTCTATGTTTCAGCGCCTCAATAAAAACGCCCGCAGCGCTTGAATTGATAACTGAAGAGGGTCCGCCTGACTGTCCGAAAATAACCGCACCTTTTAATTCTTTCATAATATCCTCCATCTTATAAACTTAATATACTTGCTATCTCGTATAATCTCTCATCAACGATACGGGGCATTGCAAGCGCCGCCGTCACATCGTAATCCACTATAGCGTTATTGCGTATGCCTACTACTCTGCCGCCCTTGCCTTCTCTTAACAAATCCACCGCGCGGACTGCGCATCTTGACGCAAGTATGCGGTCTGCCATTGACGGCGCGCCGCCTCTTTGAATATGACCCAGTACTGTGGAGCGGAAGGACATATTGGTTCTCGCTTTCAATTCGCTCATCGCCTCCTCAAGCGGGCATGCTCCCTCTGCAAGCACAATTATCGCTGATTGCTTACCGCGCTTTGCATTGCGCAAAAGCCTTGCGGAAATATCGTCATAATCCACTTTGTGTTCGGGAACAAGTACTATCTCCGCGCCGCCTGCTAGACCTGCGTATAAGGCTATATCGCCGCATTTTCTGCCCATTACTTCAATAATACTTACCCTCTCATGAGAGGATGATGTGTCTCTCAAATTGTTGATTGCCGATACGACAGTATTGACTGCGGTATCGAATCCCAAAGTAAAGTCAGTATAGCTGAGGTCATTGTCGATAGTGCCTGGTATACCGATACCCTTAATGTGGAAATGGTCGTGCAAATCTTTTAGTCCGCGGAAGCTGCCGTCGCCGCCTATAACGACAAGTCCGTCAATACCGCTGCCGTTGAGCATCTCAGCCGCAACGCGCATTGTATCATATTTGTGGAACTCCGGACATCTTGCCGTCTTAAGTTTTGTACCGCCGCGCTGAATGATATCCGAGACCGAACGGCGTGACATCAGAAGCATATCGCCGTTGACAAGACCCTGATACCCGCGCTCTATGCCGAACACTTCGATGTCGTTGTAAGTTGCGTATCTAACCACAGCTCTTATTGCCGCATTCATTCCCGGTGCGTCTCCGCCCGAAGTAAGTACCGCTATTCTCATATTTCCTCACACATTATAGTTTTTTTCATTATATCAAAGAATTATATTTTATGCTATCATATGATAGCAGATTATTTCTTTTTTTCGTGTACTATCGCGTTATCCTCGCCTAGTAAACTTTTCAACTCGCATAACAAGGCGTCGCAATTCTTGACCTTTTGCTTGAGTTCAAAGTGCTTACCGTTACAGCGGAGTATAACATCCATACCTCCGCGGTAGGCGCTGAGCATCTCGTTCATTTTTGCGTATTCTGCGCCCTTAATACTGTTGAGTATCACCAAAAGCACACGTCCGTAATCTGCATTGCCGTCCGACGCCCCCTCAATTCTCCATGCGCTGATTCGCTGCGCCGAAAGCGAGTAAGTCCCGTCACGGTATTTGAGCGTTCCGCTCACCTTAACGATATTGCCCTTGTTGATTAAATCCTTATTACTGTTGTTGCCGAACACAAACAGCTCAATACTTCCCTCTAGGTCTTCCATTCGGGCAAGTATCATCTCATCACCCCGCTTGTTAGTCTTCTTGTTGACCGATGTTATCATACCTGCAACCGTTACGCTCTCCCCGTCGTGAACGCCTGTACCTTTGACTTCACGCTCCTCTTCAGACACCGATATATCTTCCGTCAGCTGACCCAGCTTGAAGGGAATCTCAGCATACAGCTGCGCATAATCGTTAAGAGGATGACCAGACATATAAGTATTCAACACATCCTTTTCGTATTCGAGCAATGTCTGCATTGGCAGCTCGCTCAACCGTATCAGCTCGACTTCGGGCGAAAAAGCGTTTTCTTCAAAGGCATCAAAAAGCGACAACTGACCGGTTGCCTTTTTCCTTCTGTCCTGTGTAATCGTCGCAAGCACCCTTTCGTAATTATTGAGAAGCGTTGCGCGCGTCTCGCCGAAGCTATCCAATGAGCCTGCTTTTATCATACCCTCGATCATTGTTTTATTAGGTACATTTCCCATCCGTTCAAAAAGACTTTGGAGGCTTTTGTATTCGCCGTTAGCGTTGCGCTCTGCAACGACTGCCGCCGCAGCGTCCTCACCTACTCCCTTAATACTCATTAGTCCGAGTCTTACCGTCTTTCCGTCCGTTGAGAAAAGCACATCGCATTTGTTGATATCAGGAGGTAAAATTTTGACATTGCGCTCCTTGAGATAACCTATATATTTTGCTACTTCATCCGACTTGCCTATACGGTTATTCATAACGGAAGTAATATATTCTTGCTGATAATAACACTTCATATACGCGGTCTCGTATGAAAGCACAGCGTACGCCGCCGCGTGAGATTTGTTGAACGCGTATTCTGCAAAGCTTGCCATCTCGCCGAATAATTCCAACGCGACTTTTTCGTTCATTCCGAGATTCTTCGCGCCCTTTACTGCGGTGTTTTTGCCGTCTGCCGGACAGCCTTCAAGGAAAATATGTCTCTGAAGCGCCATTTCCTTTTCCTTTTTTTTGCTCATTATACGCCGCAAAATATCCGCTCTGCCGTATGAATAGCCGCCAATTACCCTCACTATATCCATAACCTGTTCTTGATACACTATACAGCCGTAGGTAGTCTGTAGTATGGGCTTAAGCCTTTCGTCCTTATATTGTATTTTTGAAAGGTTGCGTTTGTTATATATGTATTTTGGTATTGAATCCATAGGACCCGGACGATAAAGGGATATGCCTGCGATAATATCCTCAAAAGAGGTAGGCACAAGATCCTGCATAAAGCGCCGCATACCGCCGCTTTCTAACTGGAATACAGCATCTGTATCGCCTGACGCTATAAGCGCGTATACTCTCGGGTCTTCGTATCCGAGAGTGTCAAAATCTATCTCCTTGCCGGAATTGGCAAATATATATTCTTTGGCGTGCTTTAAATCAGTAAGCGTAGTCAGCCCCAAAAAGTCCATTTTCAAAAGCCCCAGCTCTTCAACCTGATCTTTGGGAAACTGCGTTGTAATCGCATTTTCACTCGTCTGCAAAGGCACATGGTCGCTTATCGTATCACAGCAGATAACTACGCCTGCGGCGTGCTTGCCCGAATTGCGCGGCATACCCTCGATTTTTGCCGCCATATCCATTATTTTGCGGACGGTATCATCGCTTTCGTACATGTTGATTATATCGCTAGAACGGTATTTTAGGTGTTTTTCGTCCTTAACTCTGCCCATTATGGCGTCAATCGTAGTCCTTCCTGCGGCGTCAGGTATAGCCTTGGTTATTTTATCAACATCTGCATAAGGCACTTTATATACTCTTGCCACATCCTTAATAGCTGCCTTTGCGGCAAGTGTGCCAAAGGTAATAATCTGCGCTACCTTGTCTCTGCCGTACTTTTCGTTGACATATTCTATAATCTTGCCTCTGCCTTCATAGCAGAAATCAATATCAAAATCGGGGTTAGATACTCTTTCCTTGTTAAGAAATCTTTCAAAAATAAGATTGTATTTTAAAGGGTCAACATTGGTTATACCGATAATATATGCAACAATGCTGCCTACGCCGCTGCCTCTGCCTGCGCCGACCGGGACATTGATTCTTTTTGCATAATCAATAAAATCCCACACTATAAGATAATACTCCGCAAAGCCCATATCAATTATTACGCTAAGCTCGTATTCAATTCTTTTGCTTATTTCATCAGTAGTCTCGGTATACCTCTCTTCTACTCTTTCCCAAGTAATTTTCTTCAAAAAATCCGAGGCGCTGCTGCCGTCGTCGGGGATATAATACGGCATCAAAGATTGCTTTTGGGGCATCTGCAAATTGCATTTGTCGGCAATCTCAAGCGTCACGTCAAGCGCGTCTTGGTGATTCGGGAAAAGCTCCAACAGTTCGTCATAGCTTTTCATATAGAACCCGTCGCCGCTAAAGCGCATTCTCTTCTCATCGTCAATATATGCGCCCGTCTGGATACAGAGAAGCACGTCATGCATCTCCGAATCTTCCTTATTGGTATAATGCACATCGTTGGTTATTACAAGCTTAACGCCGATTTCCCTGGCCAATCGTATAAGAGAAATGTTCACCAGCTTTTCGATGAAAACTCCGTTTTCCTCTACGCCGTGATCCTGCATCTCAAGATAAAAATCCCCTTCCCTAAACATTGCTTTTAGCATCAGCGCGTATTCCTTGGCTTTTTCGTAGTTATCTTCAAGAATGTATTGCGGAATGCGTCCTGCAACACATGCGCTCAAACATATCAAGCCCTCGCAATGCGCGCTTAAGCACGCAATATCGATACGCGGTTTGTAATAGAAGCCCTCAATCCAAGCAAGCGAATTCATCTTCACCAGATTTTTGTAGCCTTGCTCGTTTTTGGCAATTAAAACCAGATGAAACATATCTTTTTCCCTTACATGCATATCTTCGGCGACATAAAACTCACAGCCAATAATCGGTTTTACATATAGATGCTTATACATTTCTTTATCTTCTTTGGTTGCATATATATCGTCTTTATTGGGAATTTCGATTTTCAAATCCGGATTACTGTCAAGCTCCCTTTTGTAAGCATCCATCGCCTCTTCTAACTTGATTTTTTTGATTAACTTTAGCCAATTATTCTCAGCCTCATGAAAAAAATCCATAGTGCCGTACATATTGCCGTGATCGGTCATAGCTACCGCAGGCATATTAAGCTCTCGCGCCTTGTCGAATATATCTTTTATGCGCGTTGCGCCGTCTAACAGACTGTATTCGGTGTGTAAATGCAAATGAACAAATGGTTTCATCATATCTCCTATAGTTCTTCAGAAAGCTTGATTATCCTTTTCATACGGTGGCTCAAGCCGCTTTTGGAAAGTTCAAACCGCTCCGCCAACGCTGCAAGCGACATATTGGGATTGGCTATACGGAATTCGGCTACCTCTCTAAGCTCATCGGATAGCTTGTCCATTGAGCCTTTTTCAATAAGCGCAAGGATTGCGCGCACTTGCTGCACGGCGGCTGTCGCATTCCTGTCGGAATTGGCAACCTCACAATTAGCCTGACGGTTAATATTGTTGCTTATATCTCTCCTGATCAAAATATTAATCAGCTCAAGCGAACTATCTGAGGCGCCGCAAAGCGCTAAGAAGTTGCCTACCATTTCCCCCGCTTTGATACTCAAAACAACCTTGTCGCCTTTATAAGACTGCCCACAAATTATATCATACTTTGTAAGCATTGAGGCTATTTCCTCAGCAAAGTCTGCGTTAGGCAAGGACATTTCCACAAGATAGTTACCCTCATAAATGAACACTTTGCCGCAAGCTAAAAACAGTCCTTTTATGTAATTGCCGAATTGCTTATCGTCTCTTTTTCCGATTGGACTTACACCGAAGTTGATTGTTTTAACTTCTCCGTTGTCATCTGCTACCATTATTTTTGTGTCCTTCAATAATTGCTTGGTAATTTTGCTAGGCATATTAACAACATAATATCTGTTGCAACGCTTGTCCTCAGGCTGTTTTATGGTTATTTCCGGTCCGTAATTATAATTTTCCTTAACTGTTTTACAAAAATCATAGGCTAGCGCGCTGTAAAATGTAATGAATTCGAGAGAAAATTCCTTGCCTGTCAGCAATATTTCACCGCCTGCTGCAATAAGCGCGGAAAGATAAGTTAGAATATCTTCCTTATCTCTATTAATACTTTCCAGTATTTCTGCTTTTACATCTGCATCATTCATAACCTAATAAATTATTCTCCATTTCTAAATCTATACCCTGCGTCTTTACCGCATTACTCACCAGATCTGCTATAGCTATATAATCGACACTTTTGGCGCCTCCTCTATTGACTATAAAATTGCAATGCCGCGTAGATAGCTGCGCGCCACCTACTATTATACCCTTCAATCCTGTTTGCTCAATGTATACCGCCGCGCTTTGACCGTCTACTCTTTTGAATACGCTGCCTAGCGACCTTTCGATAGGCTGCGTCCGCGATCTGTATTCTTTGTTTTCTAAGGTACGCTTGCGTATATCTTGAGCCGAACCCTCTTCTAATCTTATTGCGCCTCCGACAACGATTCGGTCGCCGATATTGCCGTTGCGGTACTCCATACAAAGTTGTTGAGGCGTGTATTTAACTAAAGCGTTATTCTCTAATAGCGTAACGCTGACAAGAATATCCTTGAACTCCCTCCCGAAAGCGCCCGCATTAAGACATACCGCGCCTCCAAAAGTACCGGGGATACCGCACAAAAACTCTGCTCCACTTAAACAACTATTCTCCGCAAGCGCCGCTATGGTCTGCACTCGGCTTCCTGCTGAACATTCCATACAATTATTGCTCACAGTGATGGAGCTAAGCCGTCGTATGGAAACCGCGAAAGGTAAGCCGCCATCTGCAATAAGTGTGTTGCTCCCTCCGCCTATAATGGGACAGGGCAAAGGTTTGATTGCGGATAAGGTAATCTTCAACTGATCGACAGTAAGCGGCTCGGCAAGATATTCAATAATGCCGCCGCTACCGAATGTGCTAAGCAAGGCTCCGCTTACCTTTTCCTTTACGCTTATGCCTTCGGATATGAGCTTATCTTTAATACTTGAATATAGCATATATAAGTATATGCTTCAAGTTGTAAACAAAGTGAAGTTTCTATTTTTTTGCTTGAATTAACCTTCTCTACTTCGCTACTTTATATTGTTATATCGTATCGGATATTATACGCTCGATTATTTTCGCCACCCCGCAGTCGCTAGCATCCTCAGCGATTATATCAGCCACAGCCTTTACCTCGTCCATTGCGTTGCCGACTGCGACTGCCAAGCCTGCGACTTTTAGCATGGATATGTCGTTCAGCGCATCCCCGAATACCGCAACATCTTCAATATTAATACCGTAGCTGTCGGCAAGTCTTTTTACCGCATTGCCTTTGCCCGAAGTCGGCGAAACAATCTCAATGTACATCGGTCCGCTTCTTGAAACATCAACGCTATCCTTAAAATGCTCTCTTGTACGGCGCAACATTTCGCTTGCCTCGTTAGGCTCGGTGAGAATAATAATTTTGAAAGGTCTTATGCCGTTTTGCTCTACAAATTCTGATAATTTGCAGTTAGTATATTGCGGCTGAACATTGCAGTATTCGGCGTAGAGCGTAGTAAAATTATTTTCCTTTGCTGTATAATAGTCCTTGCCGTAATACATCTGGCATATTCTGCCTTCGTCCTCGCCGAACTTTAATACGCTTGTTGCGGTCGCAATGCTTAAACAATCAGAGGCTTTTAATTCACCGCTGTCTAGCGAATAAACTGCGGAACCTTGCAGACAAATCAGGTCGCCGCTAAGCCCCAGCCTCTCTGCCTCAGGACGTATAGAACTAAAGATTCTCCCTGTACTAAGGACAAAAATGCCCCCTGCGGCAATATATCTATGGATTGTCTCCTTGGTATAAAAAAGCACCTCCCGCGCATTGAACGGGTATATGGTGCCGTCGTAATCACTTGCAATCATCTTGTATTTCATAAATCATATTTTAACACGAATCGTGTTTTTCCGCAATAGCTTAGCGTACAAAAAACGGTACAATACCTACGCTGTTATAAAATGAAATTTAATCGCCGCTCGTATTTTGTCTTTGTGATATTCTTTTGCTGTCAATATCATTTTTTCTCTATGCTCTTTTCAAAGGCAGTCTTAAAGAATGCAATGACCTTGTCGGCGAGTTTATCACTCATTCGCGGCGCCTTCATCAATTCGTCTTTTGTCGCTGCGCTTATTGCTTCGTAAGACTTAAAATAAGCGAACAAGGCTTTCACCGTCGCGTCTCCTACGCCGTTAATGCTCTTCAGCTTGCTCTCGAGTGTGCGCGATTCGCGCAATTTGCGATGATAATTGATTGCAAAGCGGTGCGCTTCGTCCCGTATTCGCTGCAAAAGCATCAGCGCAAAGCTATTCTTGGGCAGAAGCACAACACTACCGTCAGATTTAATGATGGTCTCCTCTTTCTTTGCGAGACCGATAAGTGGGATATCCGCATATCCGCATTCTTTTAGCGCCTCCATGGCGTAAGTGACCTGTCCTTGTCCGCCGTCAATAACGATAAGGTCTGGACGGCATTTGAAACTAATGTCCTTGCCCTCTGTCAGCCTCAACAACCGTCTTACAAGCGCTTCCTTCATGCTGGCGAAGTCATTCGCGCCCTCAACAGTTTTAATGCGGAAATTTCTGTATAGTTTGGTAGTTTTTTCGCCGTCTTCAAATACGGTCATCGAGGCGACTTTGTCGGTGCCGCTGATATTCGATATATCGTAGCATTCCATACGCGTCGGCGGATTAATATTAAGAATTTGACCTAGCTGCGTAACTGCGCCCGTTGTCATATTTTGCTTACGGCTAATCTCAAGTGTTGAGCGCGTAAGATACTCTTCGGCGTTGCTGTCTGC
>SACC01000338.1 GCA_009928745.1 Clostridia bacterium | reverse complement strand
AACGGTAAAAGAAGGAGATTTATATGATACGGTAATGACTGCCATTAATAGACTCCTTGCCGGTGGAGATAACATGATAAGAACACTAGAAGATAACATCCATGCGGTAATTGGTGACACCACAGAATATAAGATTTCAGAGATTAACAAACTGCTAGAGGAAAAGCAGAAAGAAGTAATCAGCCTTGCCAACAAGGGGAAGGATTACGATTTTCTCGCAGACGAAATTGATAAGCTCCGTGAAGAGCGACAGAGCCTTCTTGTGGAAGATGCATCCTTAAGTGGTGAGAATGAGCGGATAGACGAACTGATAGGATTTATCCGCAGGAACAAATATCGCACCCTACTGTATGATGACACTTTAGTAAGGAAGCTGATCCAAAACGTCACGGTGTACGAAAAGCACTTTGTGATTAGCTTTAAATCTGGCATTGAAATTGAAGTGTGAAAAACGGATTATAGAATTGGCCGTTTTACTTAGCTAAATGGAACTAGCAATTATCAATTTAGTTATTGACAATAGTTGATTTTGGCATTATAATTTTAACATATTCTTTGGGTAGGGTGTGATTCCCGACCGGTGGTAATGCTGCTTTATGCAGATTAGTCCGACAGCCCCAGCAGTTGATGCGGTGAGATTCCGCAACCGTCAGAAAAGTCTGGATGGGAAAGAATCCATTTTTTGCTATGCAATTTGTGTTGTAATAGTATGATTTTGGCAATCTTTCCCAATATGCTTGGGAAAGATTTTTATTTGTAGCCTAATAGGCAAAGAGGAGCAAAAATGAGAGCAAAATTAATTAAGAAATTAACCTTAACTGCGATATTTACCGCGCTTGTAGCAGTAGCGACTATGGTAATCACAATACCAATGGCAGGCAGCGGAGGATATGTAAACTTTGGTGACACCATAATATTCGTGGCGGCGTCATTTCTAGGTCCTGTCGGGGGATTTATTTCAGGCGCGATCGGCTCATCGATTGCCGACCTTGTCTACGCGCCTAAGTGGATACCTATTACATTTATTGTAAAAGGCTTGGAAGGTTTGTTGTGCGGCTTGTTGATAATTGCGCTCAAAAAAATCAAGCTGAAAAATATTTTCTCTTATGCAATAGCAATGATAGTTGCAGCGTGCGTTATGGTAACGGGCTATTTCTTCGGCGGTTTTTTACTTGAAGGCTTATCAACGGGCAGTTTAACGACAGGTTTTGCGGTAGCGGTTGCCGATATACCTTTTAATCTAATACAGGGCGGCGTATCGGTTGTGGTCGGACTTTCTATCACTCTGTCGCTTGGTAAGATAAGATATATAAGAAATTTTGTTGCCGATATTAATACTAAAGATGTGACAATTAATCAAAACGAAGCGGAATGTGTTGCGCAAAAAAATAATATCGAGCAAAACGACGAAGAAAACAGCAAATAAATATCATAGCAAAAGCAAATAAATTTAAATTCAGATTAAAAAAATCAATTAATTGACTTTACTCCTTATATCAGTTATAATTTCCCCATGCATTCAGAAAAAATCACTAGAAGAAAAAAGCTGTTCAATATGTTGTCCTATAGTAGCGGCGATTTATTAGGCGGGGGAGTGTTGCAGGTAACACAAATGTATTATCTGTCATTTCTTTTATATGTTATGGGGCTTGACCCGCTGCTTGCGGCGCTAGTTCCCGCAATCGGCAAGATTTGGGACGGAGTCACCGACCCGATAATGGGAGTAATTGTTGATAGAACACGTACAAAGTACGGTAGCTGTCGTCCGTGGTTTTTGATAGCTGTCGTTCCCATTTTTGTTACATATTTTCTCTTGTGGTATAGCTTCGGCATAGCTTCACAGTGGGGAATGTTCATTTATTTTTCTTTTGCATATATTTTGTTCAGTACTGCATACACGATTGCCGTTGTACCGTATGAAGCGTTGCTTCCCCGTATGGTTGACAGCTATGACGAACGCACCAATTATTCAAGTCTACGTATGATTTTTTCGGGAATTGGCTGCGTAGCGTCCACTTATATATATGAGCGGATAGTCGCTACCGAGACACTGTCTTACGC
>SACC01000337.1 GCA_009928745.1 Clostridia bacterium | reverse complement strand
AGATATATCTTTTGCCATTGTAGACATACTAGGAGATTACAAAGATCCCAACGAAGCCTTAATTGCAGACAAAGAAGCTTTTATAGAAAAAATTAAAAAAGCAAAATTAATCAAAGATGAAAAACTTGAAGAAGAAAGAATTGAATATTACAAAACAAGTGCAGGAGCTAATATAATTAGCTTTATTGATGAAATCCATACAGCAGCAGATACCCCTTCAATACCCACAGGGTTTAAGCAACTTGATAATATACTTGATGGTGGCTTATATGAGGGCCTTTACATAGTAGGGGCTATCTCTTCACTAGGAAAAACAACGCTTATAACCCAAATGGCAGACAATATAGCACAAAACGGGAATGATGTTTTAATATTCTCCCTAGAGATGGCAAGGGCCGAGCTTATGGCAAAGAGCATAAGCCGCCATACGCTAGAAACAACTTTAGCTAGCGGGGGAGACCCGCGAAACGCCAAGACAACCAGAGGAATCACAACAGGCAAGCGCTACGCAGATTACAGCGGCGCGGAAAAGGATCTGATAAAAGCGGCTATAACGGCTTACGGCAAATATGCGGAGCGAATATTTATCAGTGAGGGCATGGGGGACATAGGAGCCGCGCAAGTAAGGGAAGAAGTAAAAAAGCATATTTCTTTTACAGGCCGAACCCCGATAATTGTTATAGACTATCTCCAAATATTAGCCCCGTACAACGAGCGAGCAACGGATAAACAAAACACCGACAAGGCCGTAATGGAGCTTAAAAGAATAAGCCGAGACTTTAAAACCCCTGTAATTGCTATCTCCAGCTTTAACAGACATAGCTATAAAGACGCTGTAACAATGGAAGCCTTTAAAGAAAGTGGGGCTATAGAATATAGCTCAGATGTTCTTATGGGCCTGCAGCTCGCCGGAGCGGGAGAGCAGGGCTTCAATCCGAATGAAGAAAAACAGAAAAGCCCTAGAAATATAGAGCTTGTTATACTTAAAAACCGGAACGGCAAAACAGGAGACAAGCTTATATTTAAGTATTACCCGCCCTTTAACTATTTCAAGGAAAACTAGGCGGCAGCTATGGAGCTTGATTTTACAGGGCTTGAAAATATAGCCCATATAAGCCCGCAGGACGAGCGCATATCAATAGGGCCGGAAGTGCCAAAACAGCACGAAAACCACTCACAGGGGCTTAAAGAGGGCGTAGAGGGCATTAGAAAGCTACAATGGGAAGCGGACAGGCAAAACCAAGAAATAGAGAGAAATTTAGAAGTATACGGGACATATCAGAACAATATCAAAGTATCGGGAACGCTCCAAGCAGAAATACTAAAAGGAGCCAGGAACGGGGAGAGCATTTACAGCCTATTCTTAAAGGCGGCTAAAGCTATTAGCCTTATGACTTCCAACAGCACGTTTTACAGCCAACTACAGGCCGATATAACAGCGATTTACGGAGCGGGGCTACTGGAGGCTATACCGCTCGAAATGGAGCTTACAGCCGTACAGGAACGCCTACAGCGCCTAAGAGAAGCGGAGACAAGAGAGCCACAGAAAGCAAGCATACAAGCCGCTATAAAAGCGCATGAACAAAGAGCGGAACAACTACAAGCCCTATTACAAAGAAACGAGCGGGAGAGCCCAACGGCTTAACCCGCTTTTCTTTATGTTAGTATATGAAGATGCTACTTGAAAAATGAACAAAGAGCGGTTATAATAGAAGCAGAGACAACCTACACACAAGAGCATACACACAAGTACATACACACAGGAGGGGCGAACATGAACGAGCTAGCAACAACCAAGGCGAGCGGCATAGCAGCACAGCCGAGTATAACGGCGGGCCTTTTCGAACGTTTCATAGCTTATATAGACGCCCAACCAAAGACGATAGAGACATACACGAAAGCCCTTAGACAGCTATTTAATTACTTTTCTCTTAACGGTATAACTCACCCACAGCGGGAGGATATTATAGCCTTTAGAGAGGATCTTAAAGCCAGCGGACACAAGCCCACCACAGGACAGAACTACACAACAGCTACTAAGATATTCTTTAGCTGGACGGAGCAAGAG
>SACC01000336.1 GCA_009928745.1 Clostridia bacterium | reverse complement strand
GTGATCTTCTTAATGGAATGCACGAGATTTTCTTTTAAATCATAGGCCCCGGTAAATTCCACTATAGATGTAATATTGTAATTATCAGTATATGTGTCTTTATATCCTGTAATAAGGTTTCCTTCATATACAATGTCTTCTCTGACCTGGCGTGTGAATCCGCCGGTTGACGTCTGCTCTGTCTGGACAAAGCCTGTCATGTGCGTGCCCTGATAAGTGGCCTTCCAGTCAATCGTAGAGACCTCATTGGCCGATTCTGACCATGACCGCGCATTATAGCTTTCCAGCATATATCTGTCCTGGACATTGGGATTTGTCTTGTATGTCCCGCTCCAATCGGTCCAATTAACGCCCTTTTCCTGACTCCAGCCTTCTTCATGATAAGATGTTAAATTGTGATTGGCATCGTATCCCATTCCATTACGGATAAAGTAGTAATCGCCCCTCGCCTCGTCCCAGCCGTCTTCAACGCAGCTTACCATATCCTTGCCGGAATATACGCAGTTATAAACATGCTTGGTTGCCTTATGCTCGTAGACGAGATTTTGACCGCTGGCCTGGTCAATTCCTTCCTGGCGGGTAACGGTTACCTGGACATAGGAGACAAGGTTCTTGTTCGCGTTTGTATCATAACCGCCATAATAGACCGAATCATCCGTATACTGGGCACCATACCACTGAATATAGGTTACGGCGCCAAAACGGTCTGTCTCTTTCGCGTTATAACTTGTCAAAAGGCCTTTATCGTTATATTGCATGTCATAGGTATCACGGAATGACACATTGCCAAAACCGTCATCAATATATTCGTTCAAAACAGCTATAGTCATGCCTGCCCTGGACCATATAACTTTCAGTGAACCGTCAGGGTTTTTGACCTGCATATAAGTTGTATTCGCGTGATAAACAAGGTTTCTGGCCTTCCATATCTGTTCCTGCATCTGCATATTGGCAAACATCTGTTCCATGTTTTCCATATACTGATTCAGGCGCACATCCTCAAATATGCCTCCTACAGCCGCGTTGCGGTGATATTCAGCCATTGCCTTACGATGCAGGTCATCCTGTTGCTTTTTCTGCTGTTGTATGGCATCAATAAGCGAATACGTGCGGGCCGTCTTCTTCTCGTTTGATTCCCAGCGCTTTAAGGCATATTCCGAACCGAAACCCGCCTGCTGCCACGAAAAGGTAATTATCATAACCCAGGATACAAGACGCAAAAAAGCACTATATCTACGTTTGGGGTTTGCGCCAATAACCTTGTCATCATTCTGATTAACCATATTATCCATAAGCTACCTCATATTTGATATTTTTCAATCCACTTATATAACACATGAGAAGCCGCTTTATTCCATTAAATTTGGTCTTTATAAAAGTTTTTTTAAATTAAGCAAAATAAAACACACGGATTATGCAGTTTAACCCAATTAAGCATACACCATTCAAAAGAAAAAGTCAATACCACGCAAAAAATGAACTCATAAACAGCAGTTTTATGGGATACCACTATGTTATTAACATAAATATTATGTTTTATTGGGATATTGTAAGACACAGGCCAATTATATATGAATACAATGGAACTATACTGGATAATCTGTATCATAACCGTATCATAACCGTATCATAAATGGATAAAATTAAACCGATCTCATTTTATCATAGTATATTAGATATAATCCTTTTAAAATAAGACTATCGTCTATTTTATCAATACATTTGCTATATTTGGCCATAATATGAGATAGTCCGCCTGTTGCCAAGACAAATAATGGCGTCTTTCTCCCATATTGAATCTTATCAATTAAACCATCAGTCATAGAAGTCAGGCCATATATTATACCGCTTTTAATGCTATCATGTGTATTTTTGCCTATAAGCCTTTTAGGCTGTCCAAGCTTAATCTTTGGCAAAAGAGCTGTTTTCTCTGCCAATGCTTCAATCGCGATGCCGGCACCAGGAGTTATCAAACCCCCTTCATATTCTCCTTTCTTATTGAGAAGGTCAAATGTCGTAGCGGTTCCAAAATCTATAATTAGAGCAGGGCTTGTGTATAACCGTTTGCAGGCATAAGC
>SACC01000335.1 GCA_009928745.1 Clostridia bacterium | reverse complement strand
GTATTACGTAGGCGAGGGCGGTAAACGGTCGATGGGATCTTATGATTCGCGCGATAAAAAACGCGCTATAAAATATATCTACAAAGAAGACACGACAAAAAAAGACAGTATAGCGAAAGCGCAAGCGGCATATAAGCAGGAGTGCGAGGCGCTGAACAATATAAAAAGTCAGCTTGCTGGCCTTAAAAAGCAAATGGAGTCCGTTAAGTATGAATATAGGTTTGCACTGGAACAGAAAATAGACTCTCTATCTGGCGACATGAAGAACGCTAAAGAAGAGGGCAAGCGGATTGATTCCGAGCTCGATACGCTGAAACAGAGTTGACGACCGTTAACCATTTGAGCCGCTCCTATCCGGGGCGGCTTTTTTATTCCCTCCTCAAAAAACTTTTTTCAAAGATTTTTTTACCAGTCGCGGAACTTGAAGCCGTTACTCATTGTCGTTAAACGCAAAATCCGGCTCGGTTGTTACGACAAAAGTTCTGCGTTCGCCCGATCCGGAATACCCAGTTAATCCATACGCGCGCTCATCGCTTGGCTCACCTATTTTGGGAGGAGTTGGTTGTGTAAAAGAATCTGAAATTGGAATATAGTTTGTAAAAACGAAATCTGTATTTTCAGTCAAAGTTTCTTCTATTTGATATTTAATTATTGAATTTTCAACATTTGAATCCCCATGATTGTCAAAAATAAATGATGAAGACGAACCGCGTAAAAATGATAAATATAATTTATAATTTGTTGTTAAGCGCACAGTTGTGTTTCCAACTCCGAACACATAAGCGCTGTATCTTGTTCGATAACGCGATGCTGTAAAACCGCGATAATTCTCGTTATTATAAAAAATATGTGCGGATGATCGCTTGATATATTCGCCCGGGTATGATGTTTCTTCGTCTTCGTCTTGTGTCACATATTTAGCCATCAAATCAGCCCATGACACGCCTTCGCCGCTTATAGTAGCGACTCTATAGCGAGATTTATACGGAGCGCATTGTACTCCCTCTTTGGTGGTGTATTGAGAACTTGCGTCAACTGGCCAATATGACGTATAATAAACTGTAGTAAAAATCTTTAAAGCGTTCAAAATTTTATAGCACTTAAATACCCAATCAGCGCTATACGAATTAAGTCTATTGGGCTTTGAAAAATTACTAATATTAAGATATTCCAACAAATCTTCTTGCTCCCAAAAAACAGGAACATCAAGCCCTTCAATATAAGGATCTTCGGTGTAGTTGAGACTGTATGTTATGAGATTTATAATATCGCTGTAGATACCACTAAACGCTTGATACGGAAGGGTTAATTCTTTATATTCCTTAACTTTTCCCCACTCTTCCACCGTCCAATCCCACGTTACAGCTTTCGTCCGCAGATAACACGCAAGCCACCGCTCGCGAATAGCTTGAACAAGACAGTCAATAACAGGTTTTACAGGCGCAAGGCGCAAGCTGTCCGCGCTCGACCAGTCTAGCTTGCCGCCGTACGTCCATTCTGTCGGTTTATCCATGATTTTTTCCGGCTATTTTTTTGCCTTTGTAAAACGACGTTTCACCGCGCGACGAGCTGACGATCTCATAATATTTTTTTGCAACCCACATTCGCAATTCATAAAAAAAACTGTCGCGTCCGTGCCGCTCGATGATGATAACGAGGTTATTATAAAGGCGCGTATTAGCCTCGTCAAACGCTTTCTTGGCAAGCGCAAGTGATTCAAAATCAGCTGGTACCGTATATTCCACATCGTGTATATCGCTGGCCGGGGTTACGTTTACGAGTCCAATTGTGTTGGGGATAAAATGATATGCGAGCTTGTTTAAAAATCCCACTCTCGAACCTACTCCATTGCAATAACTTGCGAATGTTTTCGGGTCGGACTTGAGCAGATTCGCCGCCGCGTCCGACATTTCGAGGCCTCTATATTTTTCTGGATTCCCCGGCTTCATGTTCGAGTTTCCTTTCGTATTCTTTGCGGCACGGACACTCCTTGCGCCGTTCTTTGCACACGTCATGCTCTACGTAATCTTTCTGAATTTTGCCTATTGCTTTCCAGATCTGATCCATCTTGCTCCACAGCATAAT
>SACC01000334.1 GCA_009928745.1 Clostridia bacterium | reverse complement strand
AGGCAAGACATTGCGGGATGATATGTCTTTTATATAAATATATACACAATATACTAATAACAACGGCAATACTACAAGCGCCTCCGCCATAAATAATACTGCCAACGAATAGAATATTGTCATATTAATATATTTTTTATCAAGTATGGCAAAGAAAGTTAGCAACAAAAACAACGAGCCTATAGAGGAATAAATGCCCCATACTGAGGATGCGATAAATATTGTAGGCAATATCGCATAAATACCTGCAAATATTGCGCCGCGCTTTGCGTCATACTTTGCGCTGGCATAGTTAAAAATATAGAATATTGCGATAAGATCAGCGACTATTGCAGGTATCTTCATAAATATTCCGAGTCCCGTGCTGCCTGTCAATAAATTGAGAGGCTTTGCAAGCAAACCAAGAATCCAGAGAATATACAACACGCCGGGAGAATATGCGGGAACATTATTAAAATAATACTCGACGGGTCCGTCATTTGCAAGTTCGTACGCTGTTGAGCCCATCGCGTTAAGGCTTGGACCATAGCCGTACATAACATTGACCATCAAAAGCCTTATACCAAAAGCTAATAATAATACTATAGCTAACATAAACGCAGGTGAAGTGAAGAAGTTTTGTCCGCTGACTGCGCCGCCATCATTAATCTTGTCCTTGCGACCCGCGAGACGGCGAATAGCAATATATAATCCGTAGCACATTATGGGAGTCAATATTCCGATAAGAATAGCGAATAGCTTGCCTTCGTTGGAAAGCGAATAATCGCCGCCCGCAGTATCACCGATTGTTGCGATATAGGTATCCGTGGGGGAAGTTACCTTCGTTAAACTAATATTATCAAAAGATACGGCTCCTGAAGTCACTCTGGACGATTCGGTACCAAGACCCAACCTTACATGAACTTCATCATAGCCTTCATTGCGGAAATATATAGTGCGGGTTACCCAGCCGCTTGTTGTCTCAGTATATGAAGCGCGCGCTGAAGCGGCTTCAGCAAGTCCGAAAAACGCTCCCATAGTAGATGCCGCAGATACTGTTGAATTAACACGCAAGTTGACGGAGAGCTTATAAACCGCGCCTTTTTCGAGTTGAACAGCCTGCGTGTAATAACAATACGAGCCGCTGCTTGACGCAGTTATTGTAATATACTTAAAGCCAAAATTGCTATTATATTCGTCCGAATCTTCCTGAACGGTAGTAAAGACGGGAGTAACAGGTATTGAACTGTCATTGACAAGCGTCCAGCCCTGATTGCTGCTCTCAAAGCCGCCGTTAGTCAAAAGCTGCTCATCATAATCAACAGTAAAAACTGAACAACCTGTTAGCATAACAATGAGCAATACCGCTGCAAAAGCAAGGAATAAAATCTTTTTCATCAAAATACCTCTTCGTTGTGATAAATTCATTTTAATTACTTTTATTATAATTTGCAAGTGTTTTATATAATATTATATATACTATATCAAAATATACAGTCGCAAAAGGATGTTAATGTAATTTGTAAATTTACAATATCAGTCAAGGACAGTAATTAGCCTCTTTTGCACACAAAAATATACCGCACTATTGTGCGGTATATTGATTGTTAGCTAATAATTAGTCAGCTTTCTTTACTACTACAAGCTTGGCGCTCGCAACTCTTGCAGACTTACCGGTACGCTCTCTCAGATAGAATAACTTTGCGCGTCTTACGCGACCTTTTCTTGTTATCTCAATACTGCTGATTGAAGGGGAATTAAGTTGGAATGTCTTCTCAACGCCGATACCTGCCGCAGCGATCTTTCTTACGGTGATTGTCTCGCGGATTCCGCTATTTTTGCGGGCGATTACAGTACCTTCAAAAGCCTGTGTCTTTATCTCTTCTTTTACGGTCTTATCAACTCTTATATTCTTGGAACCGCTGCTTGTTGCCTTGGTGATTTCCTTGAATTTCAAATTAATCTTAACAGTATCTCCTACTCTAAACTCGGGAAGATCCGTTCTTAAACCTTCTTTTTCGATTATATCAATCAAATTGCTCATTGACTTTACCTCCTATATACTAAGTGTTCGTGCCACATTGTGCAGAGGACCACCCGAAGTCCATAAT
>SACC01000333.1 GCA_009928745.1 Clostridia bacterium | reverse complement strand
CTTTTAAGGACTGCATGAGAAGACAAAAGCATAACCCATACGGCAGCAAGGTCGGTTATCGTTATGACGGTAGCCGACTTTTTGTTTGCCTAACTACAATTGGCTTGACAACATTTTTAACTTTCGTCTTTTGGAACCTATCAAATAAGTTTTGTTTTGCAAGGCGAAAACATATTGAAGTAACTTTTGGTAGTAATAAAGTATGAATATGTTTTCGTTAGTCCTTGCAATTCCTTCAACTTCTTTGATTGGTCGGTTCCGCCGAAAGGTAAAAAATATAAGGAGTAAAAGATATGAGAAAAGAAGAACAAATTAATGACTATTTCAAACAAGCAGTAAAAGCGTTAGATGAGAGATGTGATGACTCGAACAGCGAGGTTGATCCGTTGGTGTTCCTTAACGAACTTGAAAGATTACTGATAGACGACTTAATAATAAATGAAAAGGAGGAAAACAAATGATTGAGTTAAACTTACAAACAAAATCACCCGAGCAGGAAGCTATTAAAAGCTATCTGCAAGAGAATGCAAGTGAAACATTGACGTGCAAGATTAATAAAGGCGTTAGGACCGATGTAAACGGTAAACCGTTGATTAACCGTAAAGACTTAGATGGGTTTATGGAATACGCTTGTGAGGAAGCAAAGAAACAATCTAATAAAGACGCAAGATGTGCTTGTATAAATTCGGATACAGTATTTGGTTGGGCTGTACACTACTTCGAGGAAGATTCCATAATCGGTACGCTCTACAACGAGGATGGTACAGAATACAAGCCGGTAGTGAAGCCTACAGAAAGAAAATATACTCCCACAACACCTATGCCCATTGTACCGCAAAAGCAGACAGGTCAAATATCATTATTTGAGATGATGAACGATAAGCAGGAAGAAAAACAAGAGGCTGAGGTTAGTGACTCTGAAGAATTACTAGATGAAAGCACAACCGAAGAAAAGAATCTTGACGAAATATCTGAAGACCTAGAAGACAAAGAGGATTACGACATAGATATGGAAACAGGTGAATTGTTACCGCGCATTAGTAATGTCAACGCAGTGGCTCAAAACGATAATTCAGTGGAAGCTATAATTCAAGCCTTATTCGGCGCAAGTCTTTTAGTGAGGTGCGTATGAAAACAGAATATATAAAACCCATACCTAAATATATCTTAGGTGAGATAAGGAGAGTTGACCAAAGAAGTAATACAGTAGGTAATGGACTACGGTTCTATTCGTATCTAACAAAATGCAGAAAAGAGCTTGTTAAAATAACAGTAGCAGTGAGAAATGACCGTAAAGGCAATGCATATTACAAACAAGTTGCTGTACACGGGATACATTCAGAAAAGTGCTTTGTTAAGGATATGGAATACCAATACTTTGGCTTTGGTTATCGGGTTGGCTGGCACGCAGAAGGACTGCATAAGCAAAAAAGCTTTTATGAGGACGGTAATTGGTACGATGCCGAGATAAAGTATTACAACCCTTATTCGATTACGGTTAATAGTAATTACTTAGACAAATTCCCTGAATACCGATACAGCGCATATTCCTTATATCACGGTGAGTGCATCCTTGATTATCTTAGATTATATGAAAAATATCCTCAACTTGAATATGTATTGAAACTTGGATTAACTAGCCTAAGCCGTAGTGTAATGATATTAAAGTTTATCGGTAAAGATAAAAACTTCATCAAGTGGCTTATCCGCAACAAAGACATAATAGAAAGTACCTACCACGATATCGCAGTGATTATCAAGGCATACAAAATGGGCTTACCAATAGATAATTTACAGCATAACTCTAATATCTCTAAGCAAATACGTGCTGACAGCGGATTAAAGAGTATACGAACATATTTTAAGGGAGCGGAGTTTAATAGCTTCTGCGATTATATAAACAAACAAGACATTACTCTGCATGCCTATCGCGATTATTTGACAGCCTGCGAATATCTTGAGCTTGATATGAACGAAAACAAGAACCGCTACCCTCACGACTTCAAGTATTGGCACGATATGCGCATTGACGAATACAATACCGCGAAAAACTTGGTTCAAGCTAAACAAAGAGCTGAAATGGAGGCAAAATTT
>SACC01000332.1 GCA_009928745.1 Clostridia bacterium | reverse complement strand
CTATTACAGCGGTAATAATTATTATTTTGTTTTTCACCCTTTAAGCAGCAGTTTACATTCTGTAGACTACGCTGCTTTTCTTGTTATAAAGAACAAATATGAACAGCTGACCGACCAAGAACGGATTGATTATCTTAATCTTGACAGAAATATTGTTGCTGAAATTGAGGGTGAAATATCCCTAATGGAAGAGGGCGGAAGCCTTGCAGCTGACGAGACTATGGATTATAAGAAATCCAATATCGTAAAAGCGCTTTGTCTGCATATATGTCATGATTGCAATCTTGCCTGCGTATATTGCTTTGCTAAAGAAGGCACTTATAATACCGAAAGAGATTATATGTCGCTTGAAGTAGGTAAGAAGGCTGTGGATTTCCTTATTAAAATGAGCGGTACACGGCATAATCTTGAGATAGACTTCTTTGGCGGCGAGCCACTCCTCAATATGGATGTCGTCAAGGCAATAGTTGATTATGCAAAGCAGCAGGCTGCAATATTTAATAAGGAGTTTTCATTCACCACCACCACTAACGGTGTGCTATTGAATGATGATAATATTGCGTATCTTAATAGGGAGATGGACAATGTTGTTATAAGCATAGACGGCAGGCGCGAGGTGCATAATGCGGTTCGCAAAACCCGCAACGGACGGGATTGTTATGAACTAATACTTGACAATGCCAAAAAGTTCAGAGCGGTAAGAGGGGACAAAAAGTATTATATTCGGGGCACATTTACCGCTAACAATCTGGATTTTGCCAAAGATGCGCTGTCGCTCAACGATTGCGGTTTTGATCAGATATCTATTGAGCCGGTAGTGCTAGACATTGAGGACAAGCTGGCAATAAAAGCCGAGCATATCGAACAAATTCTTGAAGAATATGCAATTTTGGCAACCGAATATATTGAAAGAAGAAAGAGCGGAAAGTGGTTCAATTTCTTTCATTTTATGATTGATTTAGAAACAAGTCCCTGTATCAAAAAAAGATTATCAGGATGCGGCGCGGGCAGCGAATATCTTGCGGTATCGCCGATTGGAGAGATATTCCCGTGTCATCAATTTGTCGGAAGAGAGGAATACCGTATGGGCAGTGTGCTGAACGGGGAATTTAATAAAGAAATCCAAAATACTTTTGCAGATATTACGGTTTACAAAAAAAAGGATTGCGCAGAATGTTTTGCAAAATATTACTGCAGCGGGGGTTGTATTGCCGCGTCAATGAACTATCAAAAAGATTTATTGACTCCGTATAAACCCGCATGCGATATGATGCGGAAACGGCTGGAACTTTCTCTTGCGATATACGCAATTGAAAAAACGCAAAATTATTATCAATAATATAGTAATTTGGCTCATTAAGTAGTCGAATTACGCAAAAATTAATAGTAAATTCATTGACTAATACTATATGTAAATATATAATAGTTAAAGTACACTTTATTTAGGAGGCTATCTAAGTGAGTAAAACTAAGGCAATAGTGGTAATGACCATTATTTGTGTCTTAATAGTAACTGGTACAGTATTTGCGTTTGTTTCGCTTGATGACGGCGAATTAGGCATTTATGATTATATTGCTTACCCTGCAACAATTTCTTTGGGATTGGATTTGAAGGGCGGAATATATGCTGTATATGAGGCTGATACAGAAGACACTGATAATTTAGAGGCAAGAATGCAGGGTACTGCAGACGCGTTGGCCGATCTTCTTTTTGAGAAAGGCTACACTGAAGCAACGATTACGCTGCAGAATAACAATACAAGAATAAGAGTAGAAGTACCCGATGTTGATGATCCCGAGACAGTATTTAATCTTATCGGCAGACCCGCAACATTAGAGTTCCGCAAGGAAGGCAAAGACGAGTCAACTGAAGGTTCCGAGCCTTATGTCACAGGCAAGGATGTAGAAAAAGCTTATGTTTCTATGGATAAGAACGGCGAATATGTGGTTGCGCTTGAGTTTAACAGCGCAGGCACCAAAAAATTCGCAACGGCTACTGCTGAGCGTGTTGGACAACCTTTGAATATCTGGATTAACAACGTGTGGAAGCTCGGACCGAATGTTAGCGAAGCAATATCCACAGGCAAAGCTACAATATC
>SACC01000024.1 GCA_009928745.1 Clostridia bacterium | reverse complement strand
TACGGCGTAATCTTGACAGCACCTTCTGTAAGTGTAACGGTAGCTCCCCTTAAAGAGATGGGAAAACTTAACACAAAAGCAGGGACTTCTATCATCTCTGCCGCAATATTGGACGATATTATAGGAATAATAGTCCTTTCAGTAATTATCGGGATGAAAGATACGGGCGGCGCAACAGAGATATTAAGAGTATTGTTAATGACTTTCCTCTTCTTTGTTGCGGCAATCGGTGTCGGAATACTGGTGAGAAGGTTCTTTAAGTGGCTAGATAAAAAATGGCCGCACAACAGAAGAGTGCCGATATTCAGCCTCGCAATTTGTTTTTTCTTCGCATACGCTGCCGAACATTGGTTCGGAGTCGCTGACATAACAGGCAGCTTTATAGCGGGACTTGTCCTGTCTTCATTCCACAGCACAAGCTATATCGACCGAAAGATTGATATTAACTGTTATATGGTATTCGGTCCTGTGTTCTTTGCGAATATCGGTATAAATACATCTTTCAGCGGATTAAGTATGACTATGCTTTGGTTCGGTCTAGCTTATATCGCAGTCGCAATCATTAGCAAACTATTTGGTTGCGGAGCAGGCGCCCTACTTTGCAGATATAGCATGAAGGATTCCATGAGAATAGGCTTGGGAATGATGGTGCGAGCGGAAGTTGTGCTAGTGTGTACGCAAAAAGGAATAGAAAGCGGAATGGTTGATAGTACCATTATGCCTTTTGTGCTAATGATTATATTGATAACTTCCTTTGCAACCCCTATTTTGATGAAGATGACCTATCGTAACGAGCTAAATATGCCGTCTGCGGGCGGAGGTGCTGCGCCAGAATCGACGACGGGAACTCCTGTTGATAGCTGCGCCCATAGCGAAAACTGTTGCGATTAGGCGACAATGATTGCTCTTTTGCTTGAATAAAATCAACATAAAACAGAAATAATCATATAAAATATTTAAAGGATGCAGCGTTTACGGGCATCTTTTTAAGTAATGAGTCACTTTAATGCAAAGTTAATAGAATAACTCAACTATTCGTGTTGTAAAAACAATTTATGTTGTGTTATAATTATTTGACTATGATACAAAATAACCTTGTGAGTCGGAGGCTTCTTTTTGAAAAATAACACAATGAAAACAGTCATCATAATAATGGCGCTTATTATAAGCTCTCTTTTGATCGCGAATTGGTTGGGAGCGTTCAATAATCAGCCCGAAGAATTGAGTTATGATGAATTTGTAACAAAACTAGACAAAGGTGAGATTGCCAAAGTGCAGTTTGTAGGCAATTACGAGATATATATCTTGTATAAGAATTCTACCATTGAGGATAAAAAATTTCCAAAACAAATGGACGCAATCGCGAACATCAGCCACAGAACACAAGTGCCTGATGCTATTTTGGAATACAATGCAGCGCAGACTGAGGCGGCGAACAGAGTTCAAATATTATTCGATAATCCGGCTAGCGGAAGCATGTGGCAATATTTCTTCCCCATAATTGCCGTATCCGTCCTTTTATTGGTATTCTTGTTTATTTTGAATAAGCAGAGAATGTCAGAAAGTAACAAGGCGATGTCTTTCGGCACAACGCGAGCTAATGTAACTATAAAAAGCAAGGTGAAATTCGCAGATGTTGCAGGCGCCGAGGAAGAAAAGGAAGAATTGAAAGAAATAGTTGATTTTTTAAGTTCACCTACAAAGTTTTTTAATGTTGGCGCAAAGATACCCAAGGGAGTACTGCTGGTCGGCGCTCCGGGCACTGGCAAAACCCTGTTCGCAAAAGCGGTAGCCGGCGAGGCGAATGTGCCGTTCTTTTCTATAAGCGGCAGTGATTTTGTGGAGATGTTCGTAGGCGTAGGCGCATCCCGTGTGCGTGACTTGTTCGCTCAGGCAAAGCGTAATATGCCATGTATCGTATTTATCGACGAGATTGACGCGGTAGGCAGACAGCGCGGAGCAGGACTTGGCGGCGGACATGACGAGAGAGAGCAGACGCTTAATCAGCTGCTTGTTCAGATGGATGGTTTTGAGGCTAACGAGGGCATTATAATAATCGCGGCAACTAATAGAGCCGACATTCTTGACCCCGCGCTGCTTAGACCGGGCAGATTCGACAGACAGATTTATGTGCATATCCCCGACGTTAAGGGCAGAGAGGCGATATTCCGCGTACATTCAAGGAACAAACCGCTCTCGGGCGATATTGATTTTAAAACAATCGCTAGAATTACCACCGGCTTTACCGGCGCAGATATTGCTAATCTTCTTAACGAAGCGGCGATAATTGCGGCAAGAAGTAACAGAAATGTTATAATAATGAAAGATATTCTTGAAGGCATCAACAAGGTAATACTCGGACCGCAGAAGAAGAGCAGAATTGTTACCGAATCGGACAAGCGTATTACCGCTTATCACGAAGCAGGTCACGCGATAGTTGCAAGAGTTCTTCCTTATTGCGAAGAGGTGCAGGAGGTATCCATTGTGCCGAGAGGTTGGGCGGCAGGCTATACGCTTACCCGTCCGGAAAATGACGATAACCATATGTCCCGCAATAAACTTAACGATATGATAGCAATGATGCTAGCCGGAAGAGGCGCTGAGGAGATAATAATTAAGGATATCTCGACAGGAGCAAGCAGCGACATACAAAGGTCTAGCGCGATTGCGAGGAAAATGGTTACCGAATGGGGAATGAGTCCTGATCTTGGCAACATTTATCTCGGGGCGGATCACGAAGTATTTATCGGCAAAACCTGGGGACAGCAATCCAATCTCAGCGATGATATCATGAATAAGATTGATATCGAAGTTAAGAAGATAATTGACGTAAATTACCAACGCGCGTTAGATGTTATTAATGAGAACAGAAATATTCTTGAAGCAATGGTAAAACTGTTGTTCGAAAAGGAAACAATCTATAAGGATGAAGTAGATAAATTGTTCGAAGGCGTTTCTGTGGAAGATATCCTTATAAGCATGGAAAAAAGAGAACTTGCGGCAATCGAAAAGAACGAAGCGGAGAACACAGCAAAGCGAGAAGCGGATAAGACGGCAAAAGCAGACTATATACCGCCGGAAGGAAGATAGGAGACCGACCAAACGCGAATTCAATACTTGAATTCGGTCGGACTTGAGGGGACAACATCCGTCTACAACACATATAATAAGCCGTCGGTATCCGACGGCTTATTTGTTAAATATTTAAGTATTGCAGAAGTGCAGAATTGATTTTGTTTATATTTTCTTATAAACTATTTGCCGATAAGTCCGAATTCTTCCGCCAGCTTTTTGAAGGCGGGTAAAGAATTGGTTATCGTGTTTTCGGAGACACAGTACGCAATACGCGCATATCCCGCTCCTGCGAAGGCGCTGCCCGGGACTATAAGGAGATTGTATTTTTTTGCTGCTGTTACGAAAGCTTTGTCGTCTTCTATCGGTGATTTGAGGAAAAGATAGAATGCTCCCTGCGGCTTTGCGCACTCGAAACCGAAAGAAACAAGCGAGTTATATAATAGTTCTCGGTTGCGGTTGTAGGCGTCAACGTTGACTGCGGCGTCAATACATCTTGCGACAACTTTTTGCTGCAGAGAAGGGGCATTGACAAAGCCCAATATGCGGTTGGCAACATTCGCTGCGTCAATTATCTCCGCGCTGCAATCAGCCTCGTCTGGAATAGCGAGGTATCCGATCCTTTCGCCAGGGAGGGAAAGGGACTTGCTGAAAGAATAACCGATTATGGTATTCTTATAATACTTCGTAATAAAGGGTACCTTTGCTCCGTCATAAATTAGTTCTCTATAAGGCTCGTCCGATATTATATATATACTTTTGCCGTACTCACGCTGTTTTTCATCTAGCGCGCGAGCAAGCGCAGTGATAGTCGCTTCGCTATAAATAACTCCTGTAGGATTATTCGGACTGTTGACGATTATTGCCTTTGTTAATGGACTGATACGCGCTTTTATCTCTTCAATATCGGGTTGAAAAGTAGGTGGATTAGCCGGTACAATAACAAGTTTTGCATTGAAATTCGAGGCGTAGTTGCCGTATTCGCCGAAATAGGGCGCAATAACCAAAAGCTCCTCGCCTTCGTCAAAAAGACTTTTGAGAATGACATTGAGTCCGCCCGCCGCGCCGACTGTCATTATTATATTTTTGCGTGAAAAGCAAGTATCAAAACGCTTGTTAAGATTGTTAGCGATAGTTTCGCGAACATCAAGATAGCCCGAATTCTCCATATATCCGTGTAGAATCGTGCTTATCTCTTCTTCGACTATAGAATGTATCGCGGCGTTTATTTCGCAGGGGGCGGGCACATTGGGATTGCCAAGACTAAAATCAAAAACATTATTTCTGCCGTATATCGCCGCTAGACGGTTGCCTTCCTCGAACATCGCTCTTATTAGCGAACTGCGTTTTACTAATTCTGCCATTTTTTTGGAAATCATAATACACCTCTTATTGTACTACCGCATATTGATTATCATTTTTTATACAATATTTGGCTTTGTACGATATTAGTTTTGTTTACTGTAAACTGATACTAAATCGTCTGCTATTAGTTTATCATATTTTGATAATATAAAAGCAGATTAAATCTGCTTTTATGTTTTGATTATTATAAATGGGTTATATTATTTTGTAATAGTAACCTTTTTAAGATTGCGCGGCGCGTCGGGATTGAGTCCCTTTTCTATAGAAAGGTTCAAACAATAAAGGTGAATTGCCATCGCATAAGTTAAAGTTGCCGTAATATAGCCCGCTTCGGGCATCTTGACCGCAACATTAGCAATATTGAGCACCTCGGGAATATCGCTGAAGGCGTATACATTGGCGCCTAGCAAATTAGCGCGGGTTGCGATATCAATATAATTGCTTGTGCATTCGCCGCCCGGAGCAAGTATTATGACATTGACTCCCTCTTCAAGTAGAGCAAGCGGACCGTGCATAAAGTCGGTTACGCTATAAAACTGCGCAAAGCTGTAGCAACATTCGGCAAGCTTTAAGGAAAGCTCCTTGCCTACGCCCTGCATCGGACCGCGGGACAATACGATAAAGTTATGTTCCTTGCGGGTAGCCTCGGCAACCGAGCGAATTTTGGGAATCAGATTAAGAATCTCGCCAACTTTGTCGGGCAACTCGTATATTAAGTGCATAAGTTTCTTGCCGGACAACGCAATAGCAAGCATATAGAGAACAACTAATTCGGCGGCGTATGTCTTGGTCGCCGCTACGCTCTTTTCCTCGCCTGCTGCAAGATATAGATGATGTTTTGCCGCTTTTGCAAGCGGAGACATGGGGTCATTGGTAACAGCAACAGTCAAGCCGCCCTTTTTGTTGGCATTGTCAAGTACTGCAAGCGTATCTACGCTTTTGCCGCTTTGCGAAATTGCTACTACAAGATGAGAACTGTAATCCACATGACCGTCATACATCGTAGTAACTGAGGGATGAGCTGTGCCTACCGGAATACCGCTAAGTATCTCGGTCATATACTTAAAGCACAATCCCGCATTATCGCTTGTACCCCTTCCGATAATGGTAATATTCTTTATGCCCCGTTCTTTTACTGCTTTTGCGATAATCTTTACTTCATTTTCATTCTCCGCAATAGCATTCCTTATCACAGTGGGCTCCGAATAAAGTTCTTGTTGCATTAACATATCCGAATCTCCTATTCTATTGAGCTTTTACTTATTATAGAGAAAAAACCTATAAAAGTAAAACAAATTGATTAAAAATGTGAAATTTAGTTGTAGCATGTGTTTTTTGCTTATAATTATTAAAATCCCATATTTACATTTGTAAGCGGGGAACAAAAAATGTAAATGTCTATAATAAAATATAGAATAATTACACTTAGTAAATTTTGCTTCCTTAAAGCATTTTCAACTTTTGCACAATGATACTGCAATTTAATTTCTCTACATCTTAACTCTTGTTTTTTAGGGCTATTTTATTTGCGTAAAGTTCCTAAAAAAACAAAATAAACTAGCGTGTAAAGTTATTGATTGCTTCATTAACATTATTTAGTATTCAGATTAGTTTTTGTATAGTATAATATAATTATGAAAAATAGCAGCGGTAAAAGCAAAACGCATTTTACGAAGGTATCGCTGATTATATTTGTTATGATCGGAATTGTTGCTTTACTTATTTCCTGTACTACGTCAGGTCCGATTATTGACATAACGTTAGGGGGCGAAGGATTGATATACGCAGGGGCAGAAGTTCCCGTAACTGCGGTTGTTTATAATTTATCCATTGAAGGCGAAATATTGTTTGAGATTGTACAGGACGCGGATATAGCGTTCCTTAACCAAAACGGCGAGCTTGCAATCTCCGCAGACGCTCCTACAGGGGCGACATTTTCCATTGTTGTAACCGTATCGGGCTATACTTTTAGCAAGACTTTTATTGTGGAGAGAACGCCGGTTTCAAGTATTGAGTTGCTTGCAGTTCCCGCGCTTAACGCAGGTGATACACATACCCTATCAAGTCTTGTTATGCCTGTCAAGGCAAGAGAAAATCCTGTTAGCTATGAGCTTGTATCGGGCTTAGATAAGGCAAATATAGTTAATGGTGTTTTGAATATATCGCCTTCGGCAAGGAGTAGCGACGATATAAAAGTTGTTGCAGTTGCAGGAGGAGTCAGGAGCAGCGAGACAAGTATCGTAATACTGACAATACCTGCGGAGAGCATTACGCTTGACGCAATAGCAGCCGCTTATGCAGGTGAAGAATATTCCCTGAGCAGCACAATACTTCCGATTAATTCGACCCAAAGCAATGTGAATTATGTGATTGCTTCGGGCGCTGGCTTTGCAACTATCGAAGGCGGCAAACTTATCATTAATGAGGATACCGCAGTAGGAGACATAATCAGCGTGTACGCCGCAATCGGAGAATTACACAGCAATACAATAGAGCTTACAGTTGCCAAAAAACTTGTAGAGTCAGTGTATCTTTCGGTAAAATATTATGAAGATACTGATGTTATGCTCGGCGCAATACGGGAACTGGATGCTTATATTGCGCCATTCAACGCGACAATTAAAGATTGGAGCGTAACCGTATTAAGCGGCGGCGATTTTATTGATTATGATGCGGAAACGAAGAGTTTTACGGTTATCGGCGGCAATATCGGCGCCGAAATAAAGGTCAAGGCGGTAGCGGACGGAGAATGCAGCGAGATTTTGACTTTTACAATTATCCGCACTCCCGTTAGCTCGGTAACTTTGAGTACCGAGGGAGAGACGGTTGCCGTTGCGCCTGGCGAAACGCGTCATGTTGTAGCGATAGTTAATCCCGCTAACGCTACATATCCTGAGGCGGAGATAACTATTCAAGAGGGAGAGCAGTATGTCATTTTTGAGGACGGCGTTCTAGAGTTTTTGGATGCGCCCGAAGGCGCGAATGTCAGTTTGAGAGCGTACGCTGACGGGATATATAGCGAAAATCTGGTTTTTACCATAGTCCCAATACCCGTTAATTCGGTCACAATAGCTACTTCTGACCCTATAGTTGACTTAAAGGGCGGGGATGTGGTAGTTTTCAGCGGCAGTGTATTACCGCAAAACGCTACGCGTAAGCAGCTTACATATTCAGTTCTGTCCGGCGTTCAGTACGGAGCAATTACTGCGTCAGGCACACTAACTATCGCTCCTGAAGCGATAAGAGGTACAATTGTAATAATTGCCACCTCCGCAGACGGTGTTGTAAGCAATACAGTTACTGTGGAAATACTGGGTACATATTACATATATTCTCCTAGCGGTTGGGCTGATGTAGACAACAAGCCCAATAAATTTAACGGCTATAGCGCGCTATGGCTGAATCTCAAAACAATGCCCCTTGAGGCTAACGGTACAACGATTATTATATCGGCTGATGTGAAAAATCTGGTTATTGAAGGCGGATATTCGGGGACTGAGGCAAGCTGTATATCTAATTTGAAATTATATTTCCTCTCCAATAGCGTTGTATATGTCACTTTCAAGAACTTGGGTATAATTATTACAGAAAGATTCGGCGGCACTGTAATTGATTTTAGCACACAAGCCGTAATTACTTTGGATATTAACGGTAATTGTTATATAGAGGCGGGCAGTCCGTATTCGCCGTATACCGACGGCTTTACCGTCGACGGCGCATGGCTTGCAGCCAGTACCAATTATATAAGGAAGCACGGAATGGACGGTTACGGCGGTTATGACGGCGGCACGGCAATCCGCGCAAGAGATATAACGCTTGTAGGCGATGGCAATATTACCTTAAAAGCAGGCAGCGGCAGCTCGGGAACAGCAGGAGGCAAAGGCGCAGATACGCCGTCTAGCATAACTGATCAGACGGCGGGCAACGGCGGCAGAGGCGGCTACGGCGGTAATTCGGGCTATGCGGTATGTGCCAACAATATAACTATTAATCTTACAGGAACAATATATGCTTACGGCGGCGACGGCGGCGCTGGAGGCAGCGGCGGCGCGGGAGGTGTTGGCGCAAGTAGCGACTACAACGGTACAAAAGGCGCAGACGGTAACGACGGATTGTCCTTTGCTCCTCTATACGCCCATAGTAATTATGCTAATCAGAGCGGCGCCGTTAATACAATATATCTTGGGAGAGTGATAGATAACAGCGTAACCCGAACCGAAACATACGCAGTCTTTGCGGAAAAACTGGAAAGACAGTATAAGATTGATATTCATTACGGCACCGATTTTTGGAATCCTTATGCTCCAACTTTATTTTCTTGGAATGGAAAATACAAGATGACGCAACAGAACAACGCCTCAGAAATACTTAGACTACTGTACGGACTGGAGGGAGCGTTATGTATATTCCCTCAAAATATGTTTATCGAGCTCTCAATCGTCAACAAAAATGTCAATATCTATCTTGTCAATACAATTACCAATAGCTCGGGAGGCGTAGTATATGGTCTAACCAGCAACGCAAACAATGTATGGTTCGCTACCTTTGACACTAAGCTTAGGGATACCTTCTACAGCACATACTATAATATTATGATACACGAATTGCTGCATACGTTAACGTTCAGTATGGGCAGCACAAGCTCTAATCCGATGAAGACGGGCTTGCCGACATATAATCTCGGATACTCTTATACTTTGACATCAGCGGGAGTATACGATCCGCATAACGGCAACACGGCAGCTAACAGCGCGTTTTTAACAAAATACTCAAAGACTGATTTCAATGAGGATATCAGCGATAACATTTCATTAATATGTATGTTAGTATATAAACCCGATTTCCTCGAAGACGGAAGAGCTATTAATCTAAAATGCAAATATATTGCGAACACATATCGCAATTTTTACAGCTCTTTCGCATATTATATGCCCACCGCGTGGGAAAAATTATTCTGGGAATATTAAAGGATGGCAAGATGAACGGCACAATAAAATGGAAGAATATAGAAGACTTAGCAAATAAGAATATCGCTTCGCTTGTATTTAACAGCGAACTGAATTTTAATCTTCAGGTACACACTATTGCAGATGTAATATATAACAACAAAAATATCAAGCTGGTGCTTATTGCAGGTCCCAGCGCGTCCGGCAAAACTACCTTTGCCAATTTGCTTTCGGAAAGATTAGTTTTTCTTGGAGCAAATGTGCACAGAATATCGCTAGACGATTTCTTTTTTAACCGAGATGATATAGAGTTTTTGCCTAGCGGAGTGCGAGATTTTGACTCACCGAAAGCGTTGGATATGAACGCATTGCGCAATGTTTTGCAAGGCATAATTAACGGCGATGCGGTGGAGATACCGCAATTCGATTTCGCTACCGGCACAAGAGGCAAAGCGTCCAACATCCTGTATACCGAGCAGGAAGATGTGGTTATTATCGAGGGGATACACGCGCTTAATCCGCTATTGTTCGAGGGCTTTAACCCAAAATGTCAGGTTCATAAAATTGCGATTGCGCCAAGACGCAATTTTTCCATGCCGGACAATAGAAAGATTGCGCCCAACGATTTGCGGCTGCTAAGACGCCTTATCAGGGATTATTTCACTAGAGGTCACACATTGCAAGCTACCGTGGCGCAATGGAAGGAAGTATTGCTTGCGGAAAAGCAATATGTACTGCCCTATCTTGAGGCGGCGGATTCGCTGGTTGACAGCGTATACGAGTACGAATTAATAATTTATAAGCATTGTTTTTATAACAAGCTTGCCTCAAGTGAGGTAAAGGGGTTGGAAGAACTCAAGGCTGCTCTTGCGACGGTTGCCGATTTTGAAATTCCGTCAATACCTTTTTCTTCTTTGATAAACGAGTTTGTGTTTTACGATTGATTCCCAAGGGAACATTGAATAGATACTTTTTTGACTGAAAGGGTTTTTTATGTAATTTAGCGAGATTAGGCTTCATTATCCAGCTCCTTTTTCAACGAATACTCAATATCTCTAACAATAAACGCGGCAAATGCGCTGTCAATACACTCCACCATGATACGGATTATAGGCTCTGTTCCCGAAAGCCGCAGCAGGACTCTTCCCGAGCCATCAAGATGCTTGCGCCAGCATTCGGCGTTGTTGAGCGCCGCAAAGGGAATGGATTTTGTTGCTACTACAACATTTTTTAATATCTGAGGAAAACTCGACACTTCAAATATAGCGCTCAGCTTACCGCTTATTTTCACAATGTTTGAAAGGAGAAGCGCGGCATAGATCCCGTCACCCGTCCCAATATCCGAAAGTATAATATGACCGGACTGTTCACCGCCGAGCGTATAGCCGTTTTTTTGCATTTCCGCGCACACATTATGGTCGCCTACCGATACGCGTACAAGCTTTATCCCAAGTTTTTGAAGCGCAATTTCCACACCGCTGTTAGTCATAACAGTAGCGACTACGGTATCGCCAGAGAGGGAGTTTTGTTCGGCAAGATGTTTTGCAATTACATAAAGAATTCCGTCGCCGTCTACTATTTTACCGCAGTCGTCTACTGCAATCACTCTATCCGCGTCACCGTCAAAGGCAAAGCCTAAGTC
>SACC01000331.1 GCA_009928745.1 Clostridia bacterium | reverse complement strand
GTACCATTCAGCGAGCCTTACAAAAAGAGAACGGCTCAAGGACTTTTGCTTGGCGAAGACGGCGAAAAAATGAGCAAAAGCAGGGGTAATGTGGTTAATCCTGATAAATGTATGGACAGATACGGCGCAGATGTGCTTAGAACTTTCATATTATTTATAGGCGATTACGAAAGACCCGCGCCCTGGTCAGACAGCGGTATCAGCGGTTCGCGCCGTTTTATGGAAAGAGTTTGGAAATTGCAGGATATAATGACCTCTGAAGAAGGCTATAGTGAAAAACACAACACACTTACTCATAAACTCATCAAGAAAGTGAACGACGATTTTGAGAACAGCGGATATAATACCGCAATCGCAGCAATGATGGGCTATATTAATGAGATATATGCAGACGGTTATGTTACTAAAGGCGAGCTGATGACGCTCTTGAAGCTTTTGTATCCTGTTGCTCCGCATATCACTGAAGAAATCAATCAGCTTATAGGCGGCAAAACAATGCTTTGCGACAGTAGCTGGCCAAAATATATTGAGGAATATCTTGTTGAGGATGTTTTGGAAATCCCCGTGCAGATATGCGGCAAACTTAAAGGGGTCATAAGCATTCAAAGGGATAGCGATATCGGTAAGGTAAAAGAAGTTATTGCAGCAAGCGGGCTTGCATCATTATTTGAGGGCAAGACAGTAGTTAAAGAGATTTTTGTGCCTAATAAAATTGTAAATTTTATTTTGAAATAAACCATGGCAATTAGATTGCATAAAATCATCGAGGGGAATAATCCCTAGCGGAGCGTGTAAATGAAAAAATTCGCAAATTCCATCGTTAATAATAGACTCGTTATCGTGCTAGTCTTTTTGTTCGTGCTGGTGCTGAGCGTAATTGGTCTTAATTATGTTAATATTAACTCGGATACTTCAGCATATCTTCCCGAAAGCTCAGATACATACAAAGGTATGGCGATTATGCGTGCCAATTTTAATATGGAAGGGGATGCAATCATCGCAATCGGAGGGATTGAGGAATCAGCCGCCGGCGAATATGCCACATTTATGCGCGGGTTAGACGGTGTGCGTATGGTAATATGGCGTAACTATATGCAGGAGCAAATGCAGGACTTAGATGATAGCACGAGAAGTATGCTTGCCCTTTTGCAAATAGACCTTGAAGCTATGCAGACCACGCTAGACGAGATTTTTTATCCCGAAGAGGGAGTATATCTATATATGTTGCAACTAAGCGTAATATCTTCTTCTTCCGAAGCTATTAAAATACTAAACGATATTGAGAAAAGAATAGCGGACGACCAGATAACAGAATACGCAAGCGGAGGCAGCACCGAGTTAAGTAAAAATATTATGGACAGCGTTATGGATGAGATGGGCAAATATGTGATTTTCGCAGGCTTGTTCATAATCTTGGTGCTTTTCCTTGCGACAAGCTCCTTCCTTGAGCCTATTATACTGCTCTTAACGCTTGCAGTTTCAATAGTTATTAATCTTGGCAGCAATTATTTTTTGAACGATATGGGCGCAGGAGTGTCAATATATACATTCGCCGCAAGCGCGGTCTTGCAGCTGGGACTAACGATGGATTACGCGATATTCCTTATGCACGCATATAATGAAGAGTATCAGAAGACTCCTGACGTGCATTTTGCAATGCGCAACGCAATTCCGCATACATTTGTAACGATTATTGCAAGCGCAACAACTACGATTGGCGGCTTCCTAGCGTTATTTGCTATGCGATTTACTATGGGTATGGACTTGGGCGCAGTACTTGCAAAAGGTGTTTTGCTAAGTCTTATCTCGGTACTGTTCCTGCAGCCGTGTTTGATTATGCTTATGCCTAAGTTGCTTAGAAAAACTGCGCACAGACCAATTGCGCCGCGCTTTAAGAAGTTCTCGAAGCTGGTAATTAAATATCGCTTTTTAATATTAATTTTTGCGCTTATTGCGGTATTCCCCGCATTGTTGTTAAGATATAATCTTGATTTATCTTATATGCAAATTGACAAAAACGAGAAGGAGCCAACCAAGATTGAGAGTTATGTCAACAACTTGAGCAATTCGATTGTCTTAATAGTGCCCAATAACTATCTAGTTCAAGAAGAGCTTATAG
>SACC01000330.1 GCA_009928745.1 Clostridia bacterium | reverse complement strand
GTACCATGCCTATTATAATACCGCCTATACTGTTGATAAACACTATAAGAATAGAAACTATCGCATCGCCTTTGATAAACTTAGTAGCGCCGTCCATTGAACCGTAGAAATCAGCTTCGCGCTGGATTTTGGACCTTCTGATTTTTGCGGTTTCATCGTTGATAAGCCCCGAATTCAGATCCGCGTCTATCGCCATCTGTTTTCCGGGCATAGCATCGAGAGTGAAGCGGGCTGCGACTTCCGCTACTCTTTCCGCACCCTTTGTAATGACAATGAACTGTACAATGATTATTATGATGAAAATGATAAAGCCTACAACCGCATTACTGCCTATAACATACTTGCCGAACGCCTGAACAACATGTCCGGCATAACCGTTGTTGCCCAATATCAGCCTCGTGGAAGACACATTCAAGCCGACTCTCAACAATGTCATGATAAGGAGCATGGACGGAAAAACCGAAAATTCAAGCGCTTCTTTTATGTACATCGTCAAAAGCAATATTCCCAATGAAAGTGCGATATTTATAATAAGCATTACATCGAGAACGCTTGTATTCAAAGGAATTATAATAAGAAAGATAACAAGTATGACAAATATTGTAAGCACATTATCAAATAATTTTTTTATACTCCTTACCCTCCCTTTTAAAACGATTTATTTCTTTGACTTGATTTTTTTCAATTTATACAAATACGCAAGTATATCGGCAACCGGTTTATAAAATTCCGCCGGTATGGGCTTGTCCAGTTGGACGGCGTCATATAGTCCTCTCGCAAGCGGTCTGTTTTCGGTAATATATATATTATTTTTCTCGGCAATTTCAATTATCTTTAAAGCCACAAGGTTTTTGCCTTTTGCAACTACTATGGGTGCTTTGTCTTTCGGAGGTTTATATTTCAACGCAATGGCATAATGGGTCGGGTTTTTTATAATTACATCCGCTTCCGGTACTTTTTTCATCATGCGCATTGAAGCTAATTTTCTTTGAATTTCCTTGATCCTGCCTTTAACCTGCGGATCGCCCTCTGTCTGTTTGTATTCGTCTTTGATTTCCTGCTTTGTCATCTTTATATCTTTTTCGTATTCCCACCATTGGTATGCATAATCCGCCGCCGCAAACAATGCCATGTAAATGGAAATGCTTATAGCTATATCGTATATCGTGCTGCCTATCCATGTTATCGCACTCTGAAGGTTCACATACGGAAGCCTAAGGATTTCGTCGGTGGCATTTTTTATTTTACCGTAGATCACAAAAGCGATTATGGTCACCTTGACAATCGATTTGATAAGCTCCATCAAGGATCTTAACGATAATATGCGCTTAAAGCCTTTAACAGGATTCATTCGTGAAAACTGCGGTTTCAGCTTGGAAGCGGTAAATAAGAATTTAGTCTGTATGCCGGTGAAGGTTACAGCCACCAGCGCGCATCCGAGTCCTATCGGGACAATAATTATCATCAAATCGATGACAAATTCTTTCATAATGACGGCGGCCGAACGTATTGTTAAGGAATCTGTACCCGGAATTCTGTTAATGCTGTTTATAATACGGCTTTGCAGGAAATCCTTGAAAGGGGATATCAACAGTTTGAATGCAAATAAAACCAGAACGAAGCTCAACGCATTGGTTACATCTCTGCTTTGGAATATATTACCCTTTTTCCGTTCGTCATCGCGCTTTTTTTGCGTCGCTTTTTCGGTTTTGCCGCTATCCCCCATTTATTATAACTATCCCTTTCTATAATTTGAAAGATGATATCTTACAAACTAACCTTTGTCAGGATGATAAAAATATATTTATCCCATCTGCTATTCTTTTAAACATATAGGTCATTGATGAATCAAGCAGCTTTGAAGTGACCGGCAGCACAAGTATAACGACAATCAATCCGACCGCAAGCTTAACCTGCAAACCCACGGCGAAAACGTTCAAATGCGGTACGGCTCTCATCATAAAGCCCATTCCGGCTTCCGTAAGCAGAGCGACAGCGATTATCGGAATTGCCATTTTTAACGCAAGTATCAACACATCTCCGAAAATAAGCACTACATAACTGCCTGCGTTGAAATTAATAAATTCATTTCCCACCGGGAAAAGTTCGCAGGATTCTGT
>SACC01000329.1 GCA_009928745.1 Clostridia bacterium | reverse complement strand
ACGCTATATTATATAATATATTAAATAATTATTCAATATATAATTTATCAAAACAAGCAATTACTTTAGGGAATTAATGAAAAAATACTACTAAAATAAAACTCGGTCGATTATTTGACGCTACCTAGCTAAGATGTAGTAAAACCATATATTCGCTCACCAGCTTTTCAAAAGATACCGCGCAATTTAGCGGACTGGGAGAAGGTAAACGGACGCTTTCATTACCAGTCAACTTTTTATAATAATATGCAGCCGTGTTGCCTGTTGTAAAAACCTGCCTGATGTTGGCGGTATTAAAAATTATGGAAAAATCATTGGCAACAGCGTTTTTGATAGTATTATCCGCCGAGCCCTCAATATCGCAGCTTGCCAGCACATCCCACATAGCTATTCTGTTTTTGAACAAAAAAGTCTTTTTTTGCTCTATCGTTACGGGGACTTCTTCTTCAAACACTTCCGCCAATATTCTCCATAGACGGTTTTGCGGATGGGCGTAAAAAAAGCCCTCTTTGCGAGATTTTGGCGAGGGTATTGAGCCAAGTATCAGCGTTTCTGAGTTGCTGTCGAAAACCGGGGGTATATTATGAACAACAATAGTTTCTGCGCCTTTCATTATTTGCCTTGCAACAGATAGTCTGCGTAAACATAGCAACAGGCTTTAATATGGTCATAATATTTTACCATAGAGAGATTATCTTTTGCAAAAAGCACTTTAATATAGAGATTATCAATTACCCTTTGGTGCACGATATCCCTTAACTCTTCTAAGGTAAAAACCGTACCGCCGAACTCGTTGTATAAATATTGCTCAATTCTTGAGGTATGGGTTAAGTTGTTATAATAATCTTTGAGAATTATGGAAAAAACGCGAGAGTTGTTATTGTAATTTGCAACCATATTGACCGCGTCAATGTTGGCAAAAACATCTGCGTAATCGAACCCGCCGGGTTGCCCGAATTGCGCCGCCGCCGCGTTATAAATCATATCAAAATCGCCTTGCGTGTTTTTAATATCCCTGACTAGCTGTGTGATATCACCTGCAAAGCCCCCGAGATCGCTTGAGGCTTGCCCGTTAAGCGCCATATTCATTGTGCCGACCGTATGGACAAAATCAACTATATCACGCGTTGACGGTATTACAATTTGCTTAATATCTCTTATTGCGCTACTCTCAAGCTCCTGATTGCTTAATACATAGTCTTCGAATTCGGTATCCGATGCTCCTGCTAGCGTATTCCAATATATATCGTTATAACGCTTGCCTCTGATATAAATGAGGGTATTGCTGAACACATTACCCTCCGAATATTCAGCCGTAAGCCTTTCTATCTCATCAATCTGCTCTATAAGTCTATTAAAGTTTGCTTGCTCCACAGTAACCACATTATTCTCCGAACAAGCAAAAAGCATACAGATGATTATAACGATAATGGTAATCAGAATGATTCTTCTCATAGTATTTTACGCCTCAAGACAATATTGCTATTATATTTGCTGATTGTGATAATCACTATTGTGGCAAGTTGTCGTTATTGACTGCCTCAAGCGCCGCTTTCTCATTCTTGTATTTTAACGCGGCGAAATAAATAGGAATGAAGGTTAATATAGCCATGCCCGCGGCGATAAAGAAAAGCGGAGCGGTAGCCGAATACCCGGGTTCGCCGTAGCTGTTGACCATAGAATTACCGAAGGCTTTTATAATCGGCGAAGCAATTGCCGGACCAATGAGCATAGGGATACATACATAGAATAATAATCTTATGCCCTCGAACTGCGCTCTTTTGTCCTCGGGATACAGATTCTTTACCCATATCATAAGCGACTGATAAACGCACATATAACCCGCTCCCACAAAGACTATCGACAAAACGTACATTACGCTTTTCAGAGTCCCTGTAAGCGATGATAAGTCGGTGAATGCAAGTATTAATAATCCGATTACATTTGCAATTACAGCTACTGTTAGCACTTCGCCGAATTTACTTCGATTAATATATTTTGCGTTTTTCTTGTCAGAAAAAAAATCCACCTTTTGTCAAAGTTTTTTCGGATCCCATTCTTCTATAATTTTATTAAGTTCATCATCCACCTTTGAAAAAATAAGAAATTCTTCATCTTTATTCATTT
>SACC01000328.1 GCA_009928745.1 Clostridia bacterium | reverse complement strand
CGCCTAAATTTTCAGAACGGCAACTCGTCGTCGGCGGAAAGTTCCTCAAAGGAACCTTCGACCTTAGGGGTACCGTAATTGGGCATTTGCGTTGCCGCGGGCATTCCGCCGGGAAGACCTTCGTCCTTGCGACCGACAAAAGTGACCTCGTCGGCAACGACTTCTGTTGTATAACGCTTGTTATTGTTGTTATCCGTCCAGGTACGCGTCTGAAGAGAACCGCGCACAAGTATAGGCTTGCCTTTTGAGAAATATTTGGTCACGAATTCCGCGTTCTTTCTCCAGCAAACAATATCGATAAAATCGGTCTGCTGCTGTTCTCCCTGACCGTATTTTCTGGTCACGCCTATTCTGAAAGACGTCACGGGAATACCGTTGGCGGTATTTTTCAATTCGGGATCAGCCACGAGATAACCAATCAAAACTACAAGATTAAAACTTGCCATATTCCCACACTCCCGTATATTGATAACATCGGTTGTCTCTTATTCTTCTACTCTGATTATAAGAGAACGAAGAATCGAGTCATTGATGTTGTAGAGTCTCTTGAGCTCGGCGGGGAACGCCGGTTCAGATCTGAATCTAACAAGAACATAATAACCCTCGGTCAAATCATCTATAGGATAGGCGAGACGCCTCGTGCCCCATTCGTTGATAGCTTCGACCGTGCTGTTTTCAGAAACAAGAGTGGTAAACTTTGCTACCACCGCTTTTACAGCGTCTTCACCGATAGTTGTGTTGACGATAAAAATGGTTTCATACAGCGCTTTGTTCAGTTCCATAATCGCACCTCCTTTTGGACTTATGACTCCGCATACACGGAGTAAGGAGAAAATACGGCTGCCGCCGCTTTTCATTCGTAGTATTGTAGCAAATTAAACCGTGTTTGTCAATAAGTTATTGAAAGAAATTTGGCATATATTGAGGTTTACTCGGTATAATTATAAATCATTGTATAATTTCCGGCTTCCTCGTCCCAATTTGAAGCTTTATTTATAGAATTCCATTTTTTCTTATCACCCTGGAACCTTACTTCTTCAAGAGAAGAACAGCCGTAAAAAGCATATTGTTCTATTGTTTTAACGGTCATTGGGATATAGACAACCTTTAATGAAGAACATTCATCGAAAACCGCGTAGCCTATATAATTTAAACCATACGGTAAAATTACCGATTCTAAATATTCTGACGCCGCGAAAGCATAATTATATATGGAATCGAGTGCAAATGGAAAATGGATTTCTTCCAGCTCACAGCATTCAAAAGCACAAGGATAGATAATTTTTACTCCGTCAGGTATGGTATAGGTTTTCATGCCGTTTTCAACGGGAAACTTTATAAGTTCCGTCATATCCGAAGTGAAAAGCACACTTTCAACCACAGTAAATGCCGCGCAGCCTTCTGTGACAGTGAATTCGTTTAAAATATAACAATCTACGAAAGCGGTATAGCTGATTATGTTTAATGAAGCAGGGATAACTAATTTTTTAAGGGAGCTAAAGAAAAAGGAATAATCTCCCAGTTCTTCGGTCCCGGTCGGAATAATATATTTTTCGGCTTGTCTTGAAGCGGGATAATATATAAGCTTTTTCTTATCTTTTGAAAACAAAATACCGTTGGATGACATAAAATATTCGCTGTTTTCATCCACATAATAATGATGTATCATAGTACAGCCGATAAATGAACTTGTTTTGATTTCTTTTACTGTATAAGATATAAAAACAGTTTCTATGTCATAGTTTCCCGAAAAAGCTCTGTCGCCGATATAAGTGACAATATCGCCGTTCGGACTTTTCGGAGGAATGACAACATCCTTTTTACTCCCGCTATATCCCGTGACACCGCAGGTACCGTCGCCGTTTGAAGTATATTTTAAACCTCTGGTCCCTTGTGGGAGGCTTTCCTCACCGGTTGCTTCATCAGAAACTTCTGATGAAGTAACGCTTTCTTCGGAAGTAAGACTTTCTTCGTGGGGATTTTCAAAATCACATCCCCCGAGTGACAACAGCATTATAACAAGAATTATACTAAGTAGCTTTTTCATGATGTACCTCTTTGTTATATTTCAATTTATTAAAGATGTATTATAAATCGCAGTGATGGTCTATATCAATAATATTTAATG
>SACC01000327.1 GCA_009928745.1 Clostridia bacterium | reverse complement strand
CTCAAGGAGGAGGCTTTTATTATTGAAGCCAACAAGCTTGATTTATCTGACGCGCAAAGCGGCGGCAGAGATAAGTCTTTTTTGGATAGACTTGAACTCAACAAAGGACGTATAAGCGATATGGCGCAAGGTATAAAAGAAGTTGCCGCGCTTAAAGATCCGCTGGGTATGGTAACAGATAGTTGGACGGTAGAGAACGGCTTGAAGATTAAGAAAGTAAGAGTGCCTATCGGTACGATAGCAATAATTTATGAAGCCAGACCCAATGTTACCGCTGATGCGGTATCATTGTGTATAAAGTCGGGTAATGCGATTGTTTTGAAAGGCAGCAGAGATGCGCATAACAGCAATATGGCAATCTATAACGCTATGGTTAGGGAGCTTGACAGGCTGGGCTACGATAGCCGCGCGATTCAAATTATTGATGACAAATCAAGAGAAAGCACTGCCGAATTGTTAAAGCAGGGCGGCTATATAGATGTGGTAATCCCAAGAGGCGGTGATCAGCTCAAAAAATATGTGCTGGATAACGCGACTATGCCAGTTATTGCCTCCGCAGGCGGTAATTGTCATACCTATGTTGAAAAAACCGCTAATCTTGATATGGCTGCAGAAATTCTATATAATGCAAAATTATCCCGCCCTTCCACTTGTAACGCGTGCGAGCAGCTATTGGTGGACAGCGTAATCGCTGAAAAATTCTTAGCTTATGCGTTACCTTGTCTTGCAGCAAGCAATGTGGAGATACGAGGCTGTAAAGATACTTTAGCTATTTATCCGCAGGCAAAGGCGGCGACTGAAGAGGATTATTACACCGAGCATAATGGTTATGTAATATCGGTAAAGGTGCTTAATAATACTGAGGAAGCTGTGGATTGGATTAACGAACACGGCACAAAACACTCTGAGGCGATAATTACAGAGGATAGCTCGGCGGCTGAACTGTTCACAAAAGGCGTGGACGCAGCGTGCGTATATGTCAACGCTTCTACACGCTTTACCGATGGATTCCAGTTCGGTTTTGGCGCGGAGATGGGCATAAGCACACAAAAACTCCATGCAAGAGGACCCTTGGGGCTCAAAGAGCTGACCAGCGAAAAATATGTAATCGAGGGAAAAGGACAAATCCGCAAATGATTGTGTTAGGTATAGATCCGGGATTAGAAACAGTCGGATACGGTATAATTAATTCGGAACGGGGAGATGTATCTCTTATTGATTACGGTATAATCAAAACACCGCGCAGCGCAGGAATACCCGAAAGATTAAGCATGATTGCAGAAGGAATCGGCGCGCTGATAGAAAAGTTTAAACCGGATGAAGTCGCAGTTGAAGAATTGTTTTTTTGCACTAACCGCAAGACTGCGATAACAGTCGCCGAAGCGCGAGGAGTAATACTATTGACCGCTTATAATAAATGTGGTAGGCTGTATGAGTATACTCCCAATCAGATTAAGCAGGCAGTTACAGGCTGGGGCGGCGCGGAGAAAGCGCAGATACAGCAGATGGTTAAGGTGCTTTTGAAGCTTAAGGATATACCAAAACCCGATGATGCGGCGGATGCGTTAGCGGTAGCGATAACCCATGCGCAAACCAGCCGAATGTCAGGGTTGTTCAAAATATAAGGAGACGAAATGTACGCATATATTAGCGGAAAATTAGTAAGCATCGGAGAAAATTGCGCCGTACTTGATAACGGTGGTATAGGATATAATATTACCATATCGGGCAATACTCTCACCGAGCTCCCCAAGTTAGGTAACGAAGTTAAACTATTTATATTTCAACATGTAAAAGAAGACGGGATAAGCCTTTACGGTTTTCTAAACGAAGCGGAAAAACAGATGTTTTTGCGACTTATTACAATATCGGGCGTAGGTCCAAAAATGGCAATCGGCATATTGTCGGGCGCATCAATCAAGACTTTATCAAGGTCAATTTTATCAGGTGATACCTCCACTTTGTCAAAAATTAAGGGTATAGGCAAAAAGACCGCCGAACGAATTATTCTCGAATTGAAAGAGAGTATCGGAGAGGACAAGCTTATGCTTTCGGCGTCTGCCGGTAACGCTATGGAAGATACGCTTGTATCCGATAGCGTTGACGCTCTTGAGGCGTTGGGCATGCCCCGCAGCGAGGTATATGAA
>SACC01000326.1 GCA_009928745.1 Clostridia bacterium | reverse complement strand
GCGATACTCCCTTTCTTTTCCAATTTGCTTCCTGATGAAAAAGTTCGTACCCGCATAGCGGAAATACTTCGAATATGTCTCCAAGTACCGCAAATGTTCCTTTTTCCTCTGCGCGGATTGACTTACGGTATCCTCCTTCAATCAGCTTGTCCGATAAGGCGTCAATGCTTATTTCTCCTCCCTCTTTAAGCTCGATTATACCCGCTTCAAAACTTTTTTTATAAGGAAGATATTGCCTCAATACCTCAGGGGTAATTATCATCACATCCGCAAGCCCTCTTACCCAAGCGCTCAACGCGCTTATTCTCTCCTGCACTACCGCCATACTTGTGCCGTTTCTATGCAAAAGCAAATCGTATTGAGGATAGAGCGCTGCGGTTTTTACATTCAGTTGAGTGAACGCCTCATTCACCTTTTCAATATTTTCCGCATCGGTTATATATAACAGTTTTCGCCGCATATTAGCAGCGATATGAACTCGCTGCGCCGCCGCAACAGAAAAAAAAACTGTACGCGGCTTGGTTCGGGTACAGTTAAAAATATCCTCATAAATACTGTTTAAGTTACTTAAGCCAATAACATCGGTTGTCAAATTTATTCACCTTTTTCGTTGAATCGCTGTCCGACTTTTTCTATATCGCACTTGGTTTCGATATAATAATTAATCGCGGCGCATACCGTATCGGTCAGCTTGTCCTCCTGCAATGCTTTATCTTTACTAACCCTTGACAAAACATAACTGAATAAAGGCACATCCTCCGGTCCTCTCCCAATACCTGCCCTTAGTCTAGGGATATTTTTGCCCATATTAGCTACAATACTTTTCATTCCGTTATGAGTGCCCGCGCTTCCCTCGCTCCTTATGCGTATTGAACCGAAAGGCAAGTCAATGTCGTCATATACAATTAGTATTTCGCTGTTTTGCGCCTTGAATTTTGCCGCCAGCTGCTTTACGCTGTCGCCCGACAGGTTCATATAGGTTTGCGGCTTTGCAATCACAATTTTTTCACCGTTAAGATAATATTCTGCCGCCTTAGCATTGCAATACTTATGCTTAAAAGTCACGCCAAGACTTTCCGCCAGCTTGTCCACACAGCGGAAGCCGATATTGTGATATGTCTTGCGGTACTCAAGACCCGGGTTGCCCAATCCTATTATTATTATCATATTGCCCTCATTTGTCTCCGCCGGATTTCTTGCTTATCCAGTCTTCTTTTATTATCTGTCTTTCTCTCGCGATACATAATGCGCCGTCCGGAACACAGCGCGTTACCGTTGAGCCTGCCGCAATATACGCATTATCTCCGATTGTCAGCGGAGCAACCAGATTGGTGTTGCATCCGATAAACACTTCGCTGCCCACTACGGTGCGGTGCTTCTTAACCCCGTCGTAATTTGCAAATACCGTGCCGCAGCCGACATTAGTTGCGTTGCCCACCTCCGCATCTCCTATATAGGCTAAGTGAGCGCATTTTACATTATCACCTATTGTGGAATTCTTAATCTCCACAAAGTCACCCAGTCTTACGCCGTCGCCTATTTTACTTCCCTTGCGAATAACTGCAAAAGGTCCTATTGCGCAATTTTTGCCTATTACAGCGCCCTTGATATTGCTTGACATAATAACGGTATCGCTGCCTACAAAGGTATCCTCCATATCTGTATATGAGCCGATATTAACTCCCGGGTTTATCTCCGAACAGCCTTTTATCGACACATAAGGATCTATTACCACACCTTCGGCAACCTTAACGGTATCGTCAATCAGCACTCTATTGGGGAATGGTATAATCACACCTTTGTTGATAAGTTTATGCGAGACTGCCGAGTACAGCTTTTCAGTTACAAAAGATAAGGTTTTGGCATCCTCTACGACAGTTGTATTATACGAATCCACCTTATGCTTGGCGCCGCCGCCCTCAAAGCAAAACTCCCTATATTCGGTAATGCTTGCCTTATGCAGTTCCATACTCTTGATACCGCGCATTTTCATTTCGTTCGCCGCCGAATACAAATATTCGGCAGTAATAAGGGGCATATCGGTATATACAACCGCAACATAATCGGCGGCTTCAATATGCGCGTCCCTCATACACGGAACGACGCAGTAAGGTAAGGATTGTATACCTCTTTCAGCGTAGGAACATAAGGG
>SACC01000325.1 GCA_009928745.1 Clostridia bacterium | reverse complement strand
GATTGCCGCATTCCGCGCCGGACTTAACGTGTTGTGCGACAAACCCGCAGGTGTTTATACAAAGCAAGTAAGAGAGCTTAATACAGAGGCTGAAAAGCATCCTGAGCAGCTGTTCGGCATGATGTTCAATCAGCGCACCAATCCGCTATATATAAAAGCAAAAGAGATAATCATGAGCGGGGAGCTGGGAGAACTGAAACGTATTGTATGGATTATTACCAACTGGTACAGACCTCGCGCATATTACGCGCAGGGCGGATGGCGCGGTACTTGGTGGGGCGAGGGCGGCGGAGTGCTAATCAACCAGTGTCCGCATCAACTCGACTTGTTCACTTGGCTTGCAGGTATGCCTGTATCCGTTATGAGCACGACCTCGACAAGATGCAGAGACATAAACGTTGAAAACGATGTTACCGCGTTTTGCAAATTCGCAAACGGAGCCACAGGTGTTTTCATAACGTCAACCCACGACGCGCCGGGCACTAACCGCCTGGAGATAACGGGCGACGGCGGCAAAATAGTTATCGAAAAGGGCAAACTTGTATTTACCAAAAACATAATATCCGAACCTCAGTTCAGCAAAGATAATGAAGTATTTATGGGCAAGCCTAAGACAAAGAAATATAAATACAGTGGACTTGACAGATATCTCAGGTTATTCAAGTATCCGATACAGCATATTGGAGTACTCAAAAACTTTACAGATGTATTGCTTAAAAAGGATGACAATTTTATTGCTCCCGGACGTGAAGGTATTATCGGACTTACTTTTTCTAACGCCATTCATCTGTCAGGCTGGATTAACAAGGAAGTTACAATACCGCTTGACGAAGAGTTATTTATCGCCGAGCTTGAAAAATGTAAGGAACAAGAAGCAAAAAGCGGCGTAAAGCAAAACTGATAAGGATAGTAATGCAGCAAAAGATAGAAAACGCAGAGACAAGCGCAGATGTATATATTCAAAAAACCAGCGGCATAAAATTCATTGACAAAATAGGATATGCCTTAGGTGATTTTGCCTGTTTGATGTCATTCGGCTTGGTTACTTCGATATTGCAGACATACTATACAGATGTGTTGAAGATTGATCCCGGTTGGCTAATGATACTTTTTACCGTGGCAAGACTATGGGACGCGGTCAATGATACTATTTGGGGAAGAGTAGTCGACAGCAAAAAGGTCGGCACTAAAGGGCGCTACAGACCATGGCTTATATGGATGAGCGTGCCGCTTGCCTTAAGCACTGTGCTGATGTTCATCAAAATTCCGGGAATGTCAGTTACCGGCTACTTTGCGTTCGCAACTGTTACATATGTTGTCTACGGAATGTTATATACTGCTGTCAATATACCATACGGTTCACTTGCTTCAGTAATTACAACAAAGGAAAAAGAGCGTTCGTCGCTATCCGTTTTTCGCGCGATCGGCTCGGGACTAGGCGGCTTGCCCGCAATTTTCCTTTCCAGCTTTTGTATGGTCAAGATAATCGTTGACGGCAGAGAAGCAAGCGAGGTTAACTATCCGCGCTTGATTATCGGAGTGTCGATAATGGCGGTATTGTCCGTTATAGGGTTTTACTTATCATATAGATGGACAAAAGAAAGGGTGCAGACAGCGCCGCCTGCCGTGAGGCAAAAGGGCGAAACGGCAAAGATTATCAAAGCGCTTTTTAAGAGCAAACCTTTTGTTGTTATATGCGCCGCTTCGATGTTGATGATTGCCGGACAGATGTTCACGCAAAGCTATTATTTATATTTGTTCAAGAACTATTTTAATGCGCCTGAGCTGTATCTTTTAGTCACTGTAACTTCCTATGCGCCAATGGTGTTGCTGATTTTGTTTGCTCACAAGATTATTGCCAAAACAGGCAAAAAAGAAATATGCGCTTTGGGAATGTTGCTTGCCGGCGTTGCGAACTTTGTATTGTTTTTTTTAAAAACGACTAATCCTTATGTTTTTCTTTCGATGTGTCTTTTCTGCGGAATCGGCAGTTCGTTTTTCCTGTTGCAAGTGTGGGCTTTAGTTACCGATACAATTGACTATAATGAGGTTAAGACTGGAGTAAGAGAGGATGCAACAAGCTATGCTTTTTATAGCTTTACGCGCAAATTAGGGCATACTATAGCCGCATTGCTTGCTAATGCAGCACTTATATGG
>SACC01000324.1 GCA_009928745.1 Clostridia bacterium | reverse complement strand
TAACTGGACCTGCGGCTTGAACTCAGTACACCCAGAGGATCATAGCTAAAAGCTAACCGGCTGAAAGCCGGTGGTTTTAACCTTGGATTTGGAAATAAATCAGTGTCTCCTTAATGGTACCAACAACTTTTTCCATTTAGAGTGATATAAATACGTATAACTTTTTTATGCAAACTAACATTGCATTTATTACTATTTTGGCAAGCCTCTAATCTCTACCGATGAACAGAAATCATCGAAATCACAATCGGGCATATGGGTAATGCCATTTTTTTTTGCAAGCTGGAGAAAAAGGGATAAAATATTTTTATGGCTGACTATAAACATTTTGCTATTATTAATATTTGGTAATATTATATTGCGAAAAACTTTTTGTGCTCTAAAGTAGTCGGGATGGGTATCAAAGCTACTATTTTTAGGTGTAGCCGGCGCTATTTCTCTAAGATCACTATCTATAACCAATTTGCATTTATTAAACTTGGCCTGAATAATTCTTGCTGTTTGGAAAGCTCGTTTTTTAGAGCTTGAAATCAAAATGTCAATCTTCAAGGTACTCGGGAATGAAAGAGATTCTACCATAAATCTTCCTTCATCCGTAAGATGAGGATCTTTACTATAATCTTCAGAACAGGGGCCATGTCTCATAAGTATCATCAATTGCGTCCTCAGAGATAGTTTTCAATATTCTTTACATAGTATTTCCATGTTTTCTGTATACCAGTTTTTAGACCAACTAATGGACACCATCCCGTTATTTTTTTTAGCTTATTTATGCACAAAACTAAATCGCCTGGTTCTTGTTTTTTCCATGCGCTTGGCCAAGTGGCATAATCTATCCGACCTAGTCCGACTACCGAAATAATTGTCTCAACCATTTCTCGAAACGGTGTTGAGGATTCTGATCCGATATTAATAATCTCTCCTACACATTTATGCGTAACTATGCATCTGGTCATGCCTTCAATTAGATCGCTGATATAGATATAATTTCTTAATTGACATCCGTCGCCAAAAACAGGAAGGGTACTGTTTTCCATTGCTCTTTTTATATACCATCCAATCATAGAATTAGTATTATATTTAATTTGTTGTCTTGGTCCATACAAATTAGATATTCTGAAGATTATAAAAGGAATGCCATAGGTTTCGTAATAATATTTACAATATTCTTCGGATATAAGCTTATATAATCCGTAAGATGTGATTGGGTGTGTTGCAGAAGTCTCTTTAATTTTATTACCTTTGGACTTTCCGTAAACGAGCCATGAACTAGCAAATATGATAAGCGGTCTGTGATGATATAAGCGGCAGATTTCCAGAATTTTAAGTATTGACAATGAATGACTTATATGGAGACTGGTTATGTTTACATTTTCAACTTGCCTCACTGGACATGCTAAATGATATATTAAATCGCTTTGCAAGACAAGTGGAGTTAAAATAGCCGTATCTAATACATCACCACAAACAACGTTTAATTTGCAGGCTATATTACAGATATTAAATGATCTACCCTCGGATAAGGCATTTTGATTGTCAATAGTTGTGATTTTAGGGCTATAATGTAGTAAATTGCGGCATAAATTGCTGCCAAGGAAGCCAAGACCTCCTGTTACAAGTACATGTTTATTCTTAAAATACTCGTTTATATCGCTGTTTTTTATGTTAGTCACAGTATATTTTCATTAGCTCCAATTAATTGAATTTTAATTCATTGAGGCTCATATGGATTCCGGACAATTCGCCTATCATGCCGATGCTTGGTCTGATCTTTACACATACTTACGTCCGCAGCCGGCCCTGTATAGCGAAGCGCAGCCCGGTAATCTTCGCCCGGGGGCAAACGCGCGGGCGGTTGGCTTCGCCTGGTGGCGGGGCGTTGTCCCGAAGCCGCGGTGGCCAGCGGCCCACATCGCCGACAGACCCGCTCGCCCTATGCCGCCGGACGCTGGCAACGTCCAGCCGCCCCTCGGGGGGGGAGGTGGTGATGACGGGGAGGCCCCGGACAGGGCGCCCCGGGGCCCGTCAGGAGCACGCCGCCCCTCAGACGACGGGAAGACCCGGCAGTCCCCTGACCCCACCCGCGCCTGACGACCGGCGGACCGCCGCCCTCAGGATGTATCCTCGGGCAGCGGCCGCAGATACCCAGGCGGATACTCG
>SACC01000023.1 GCA_009928745.1 Clostridia bacterium | reverse complement strand
GGTATGTAAACGATAGCGAACATAATAGAAAGTAAAAACATTTTTGCGCTCCTTATTTAATTATATATAATATTATAACATATATATATCCATATATAAAATATTAATGTTGCAAAAAAAACAACTTTAGGTTAAAATATATCTATATAATTATTTTGAGGTGAATATGAAAAACACATTCAGAAATATGTCTATATTACTAGTCATTTTATTAATGGTCATATCTTTTGCCGCGTGTAAAGATGATGGTTCAATAATCCCCTCGATTCGATTTGTTGCAACGATTAATGCTGACAGCTATGTGGATTACGCTGAAACGGTTAAGTTCGACTATGAAGTACATCCCGAGCTTGTAGACATTGGTTTGTTCTGGATGATGTATGATGAGAATGCTGAAAAGGTTGTTGGTGTTAATGTTAATGATACGGAAGCCGTGGATAACTTAGGCGTTGCGCTAGTTGACCCAACAAAACCTACAATAATTAACATTCATGGCGTTCAGCTGGAAACATATATGTGGACGGATGCGTTTTCCAACATTTATAATGCTAATACCACCGTACTGCCGCCTTCCGAATATGGATATGAAGGTGTTGTAAATATGAATAAGATATGGCTTGACCGAGGCTGGAATGTAATGAACTTTATGTACCATAGATTTTCAGATGAGACCATTGCGGTCAACGGCATTGCTTCTAATAAAGTTATAGAAGCTAAGAATTGGTCTACAGAAGGTCCGCAAAAGATGCGCTATAGACTCCGTGACGGAAGTTTTAGCGCTTCATACGATAAGAACGGTAATCTAAAAGGCGAGGCGAAATATCCTGAACTTGAGTATTGTGTATCCGAATATTTTGTAGGCGATTATCTTAGAGCGCTAAACAGCGCTCCCGGTCTTGCCGATAACGAAATACGAATCACTTGTCACTCAATGGGCGGAACGGTGACTATGGCAAGCGCGTTTCTTTTAACTGAGCTCGTTAAAGCAGATCAAATTCCCGCCGCTTATTTGCCCGACAGACTGGCAATATTAGACGGCTATATAGGTGTTGCCGCATCTGGTAATCCGCAGACAGATAATATATTATCTAATACCGAATTAGAAATCAGCTGGACAGGTATAAAGTGCAGCGCGATAGGCACCACTGAGGTATATCTTAATTGCTTAGAGCAGATTGTAGAGGATTTTGATATGCCCGTGGAGTATTATGTTGATATCAACGGCTTTGTTCCGCAGATAGGCGGTAGTTTATTCGAGCTGATTAAACAATATTGCGCCGTGGCATACTACGACTTAGAATTCCCGGGGATGCTCAACGACCACAATGCGGTTAGAGAGCTTTATAATTCCTCCTTTGCGGCAGCATTGCCGCCGCTAGATATTACCAACGAGGGCGTTACGGCATATGCTATATCAGCTAGAAGCAGTATAGTGGACATCAAAGCAAGACGTGGGCATGAATACCTGTTGACCCAGGGCAAAAACTCGGGTAATGCAGAGAATCATGGCTTTATAAGAATAAAGTAATATTAGCTGTGGTTAATAGCCCCTTAACTAAATGTTAAGAGCAATTGCCCATAATCGTTGCTTTTTGCGGTTATTTTTGGTATAATTAACCTATGTTTGAAATTTGAATACATTAATAAGGAGATATATAGATATGACGAATAACAAGAAAGTATTGGACTTCATAAAAGAGTCTGCCGAGCTGTGTAAGCCGGATAATATTGTATGGATTGACGGAAGTCGTGAGCAGTTAATGGCTTTACGTGATCAGGCATGCAAAACAGGGGAATTGGAGCTTTTGAATCAAGAACTGTTGCCCGGCTGCGTGATACACCGCACAGCTGTCAACGATGTGGCAAGAGTAGAGCACCGTACCTTTATTTGCTCACGCAAAGAAGAGGATGCAGGTCCTACCAATAACTGGAAGGATCCTCAAGAAATGTACGCTATTCTTAAAGACCTTTTTAGAGACAGTATGATAGGCAGAACTATGTATGTTATACCTTTCTCAATGGGTCCTGTCGGCTCAAAATTCTCAAAAATCGGAGTAGAACTTACTGATTCAATATATGTAGTGTTGAATATGCATATTATGACAAGAATAGGTAACAAGGTGTGGGACGTATTGGGTGAGAACGGAGATTTTACAAAGTGTCTGCATGGCAAGGCGCAAATAGATGAGGAAAAGAGATATATTTGTCACTTCCCAGAGGACAACACCATTATGTCAGTCAACAGCGGTTACGGCGGCAACGTGCTGCTCGGTAAAAAGTGCTTTGCATTACGTATTGCGTCATATCAGGGCAAAAACGAAGGCTGGATGGCTGAGCATATGTTGATACTCGGCATTGAATATCCTAACGGCGACATCAAGTATATCGCGGCGGCATTCCCGTCGGCTTGCGGCAAGACCAATCTCGCAATGCTTATTCCTCCTGAAGGTTACAAAGCTCAAGGTTACAAGGTATGGACAGTCGGCGATGATATCGCTTGGATTAGACCTGGCAAGGACGGCAGATTATATGCCATCAATCCTGAGTTTGGTTTCTTCGGCGTAGCTCCCGGCACTAATATGAAATCTAATCCTAATGCGTTAATATCTACGCTCAAAGACACTATTTTTACCAATGTGGTGCATAATCTTGAGAACAATTCAGTATGGTGGGAAGGTCTGGACAAGAATCCTCCTAAGAAAGCACTTGATTGGAAGGGTAATCCGTGGGATTATGAAAGCGGCACAAAGGGCGCCAATCCTAATAGCCGTTTTACTGCGCCTGCAACCAATTGTCCTTGCATAAGCAGCGAATTCGAGAATCCCGACGGTGTACCGCTTAGCGCGATCATCTTCGGCGGCCGCCGCGCAAAGACAGCACCGCTTGTATACGAAGCAAGAAGCTGGAATAACGGTGTATTCGTAGGCTCAATTATGGCATCAGAGACAACCGCTGCCGCGTCAGGCGCAGTCGGCGTTGTTCGCCGTGATCCGATGGCAATGTTGCCTTTCTGCGGTTATCACATGGGCGACTATTTCAAACATTGGCTTGATATGGGCAAAATCTGCGGCAAAAATGCTCCTGGCATATTCAATGTCAACTGGTTCCGCCTTGATGATGAAGGTCATTTCATATGGCCGGGCTTCGGTGACAATATGCGCGTTTTGGATTGGATTATCAAGAGATGCGAAGGTAAGGAAGACGCTATAGAGACACCTATCGGCTATGTTGCTGATCCTAAAGATATAAATATCGAAGGATTGGATATCAGCTTTGAAACCTTGAAAGGACTACTCAGCATTGATATCGAGACTTGGAAAGAAGAAGCTAAGGGAATTAAAGAGTTCTATGCCAAGTTCGGTGATAAGCTACCCAAAGAACTTAACGATGAACTTAACGGCCTAATCGAAAGACTTAACAAATAAGTAGTTTAGATAATCAATTAATAATTTTATATTAATCATTAAGACCGCCGAAAGGCGGTTTTTTGAGTCTGGTGACAAAGTCAAGCAGCCTCCCGACCAAACGCGAATGCAAACTGTGCTTGCATTCGGTCGGACTTTAAGGGGACAACATCAGTCGTTATACTATGTAATGTTTTCCCCTTTTGCTTACTCAATTCACCCTTTTCAAAAGAGCGCACCTACGGCGTTGCATAAGGGGATGCCCTAAAGGCGGCTTGTCGGGCATCTGTAATCTATAATTCTTTTCTTTTCCATATATTTTGTTCAGTCTATAAGACCGCCGAAAGGCGGGTTTTTTTGCATAATGATTATCCATATTCAAAGAGTTACATAAAGTCATTTATACTTGGGTTTAAGCTATTATTATAACAAAATACGCCGATATCGGCGTAATTTGTTAAACATAAATTTTCTTATTTTATCTGCTATTCTTCTTACAATTATCTTTCTACTCTTAATACGCTGCTGACGCCTGCGACGCAATCCAGCACTTTAATAGTATTCATAGCTTTTTCCAAAGCTTCTTCGTTGGTAATGTGAGTAATAAAAATTAATTCACATATTCCGCCCTTATCCGCCTGCTGATACATTGTGGTTATACTAATACCGTTTTGCGCGAAGATTCCAGATATTTTTGATAGCACGCCGACGCTGTCAACGGCGTTAAGTCTTATAAAATATTCGCAGCTAAAATTGGTATTAAAGTCAGAGTCCAAAAATGCTTCGTCAAGCGCGTAGGGGAAGCGTCTATGTTCGGCTTTTGTGGCGGCGTACACTATATCGGATACTATCGCGCTGCCAGTCGGCAGATCGCCTGCGCCGCGACCGTAGAACATCAGGTCTCCAACATTGTTGCCCGTTACATATACCGCATTGAAAGAACCTTTAACGCTTGCTAGAGGATGTTCATTGGGAATAAACGCGGGATAGACATGCGCTTCGATATTGCCGTTATTATTTTTGCTGATGGCAAGTAACTTGATAGTGAGACCAAAACGCTTACCATAATTGATATCTTCAATATCAATTTTGCTAATTCCTTCGCAATACACCTTTGAAAGCGGTACTTTTTTGCCATATGCAAGGGTGGACAAAATAGATAGCTTATAAGAGCTGTCATAACCGTCCACATCGGCAGTGGGGTTCGCCTCAGCGTAGCCAAGTCTCTGAGCCTCTTTTAGAGCGTCCGAATAATTTGCGCCGTTATCGGTCATCTGTGTAAGTATATAATTAGTGGTGCCGTTGACTATACCCTTAAGGCATGTAATGTTGTTGCCCTGACAGCTGTCCTGAAGCGCGCGTATTATGGGTACTCCACCCACACAGCTTGCTTCAAAATACAGTCCAGCGCCCGTAAGACTTGCCGCAGCCTCCAATTCTGCCCAATGCTTTGAAAAAAGCTCTTTGTTGGCAGTTACTATGCTCTTACCTTTTTCGAGAGATTTTATAAGGAAAGAGCGCGCAGGCTCAATACCGCCGAAAAATTCTGCGACAATAGAAATTTTGTCATCATTGAGGATATTATTAATATCGCATGATACAATACTAGGGTCAATATTGAGCGCGTTTACCTTTGTCATATCCTTTTCTAAGATATGGCGTATTTCTATATCTACACCGTAGTTATTCATTATATTGTCGTGCTGACTTTTGAGTATTCGATAGGTGCCGCTGCCCACCGTGCCCAGTCCTAACAATGCAACGCCTATTTTTTTCATTGCTTTTCCTCCTGTAATTTGCTGTTCAATTTGTATAATACATTTAAGCCCTTGAGCGTAAGCGCTCTGTCAAAAATATCAATCAGTTTTTCATCGTTTATCAGCTCAGTAAGCCCGCCTGTCGCTATTATTTTTACTCGGTCATCGTTGAGTTCACTCTTAATTCCCTCAATAATATTCTTCACAAGCCCGTAAAAGCCGTATATGGTGCCTGCTTGCATATTGGTTATTGTGGTTTTGGAAATAACGCTGTCAGGTTTTTGAATTTCGATTAAGGGCAGCTGTGAAGCTGAGTTAGATAACGCGTCAATACTGCTGCGGATACCGGGAGCGATTGCGCCGCCGAGAAAAACTCCTTCCTTGGATACAACTCCGAAGGTTGTCGCGGTGCCCAGATCGATTATTATGCAAGGACCGCCGTATATATAGTACGCGCCGACTGCGTTCGCAATCCTATCAGCTCCCAAAGTTTTGGGGTCTGTGTAATCAATTTTTATACCCGCATTAAGCTCGGACGACACCATAATCGGACTGATATTAAGATAATATTCACAAGTGTGAATAATAGTATAATTGAGAGAAGGAACAACTGACGAGATTATTATCCCATCCACATCCGAAAAGGCATAACCCTTTGAGTGGAATATATCCTCAAGCATCATACCGTATTCGTCTGCCGTACGGTAGTTCAGTACTGATAAGCGCCATGACGCCATCATTTTGTCCTCTTTGTAGAGAGCAAGTTTTATATTCGTGTTGCCTACATCCATTACAAGTATCATAATTATGTCAAGTATATTACTTTTTTTCCTCCAGATTCATTCCTATCATTGCGTATAATCGATCTCTGTCTGCAAAATATGCCGCGCCGCCGGTTACTGGCGCTGCTGGATCAGAAATACTGTTTACCTTAATCTTAAGCCTTTCGGTAAGATGCTGAGCAAGCCCGTGAATATTCGCCAAACCTCCGCAAAATGTTATGCCCGTATGGTATATATCCTCTATAAGATTATCCGGACACAGCATGGATACCGATTCTATAACATCGGCAAGATTATTGACGACTCCTATAATTGCTTTGCGCAAATCCTCAGCAGTAATTTCTATTTTGCGTGTTGCCGAATCAATCAAATCCCTTCCCTGCACCTCAACTGCAATATTTTGCTTGTCGGATAGTGTGGCTAGCTTTATTCGAAGATCCTCGGCTCTTGTCTTGCTGATAACCAAACGGTATTGATCGCTTAAGTATTTTTTGATAGCCTCGTCCATACTGTTACCGCATATGTTTACCGAACAAGCGGTTATTATGCCAGTAGGGGCGACTATTGCAACCTCAGTTATTGTCGCGCCGCTAATCACTATAAAATTATATGGATTTTCAAGCAATGCGGCAACAGCAATTGGAGATTCTACAAGCGTGACATTCTTGATGCCAAGTGAGGTAAATATGCTCTCAATATTTTTTCGCTCTACTACCGAAGTGCCGCAAGATATAAGCACAAGCGCGTCGATGTTCGGTCTAAAGAATCGACCAGCCGTCACTGTCTCAAGAAAACCTTTAAGCATAATTCTTGCCGCTTCGCTGTTAGTTACCGTGCCTTCGGAAAAAGGAGTGATAATATTAACGCCCGGAGCAAGCTCGCTGCGGTTGCGCGAAAGTCGTTTTGCTTCCTTACCTTTTGCTATGAGTTTAAGCTTGTTGCGTTGTTTTTTAACCGCAACAACCGATGGCTCGCAAAGCACAATACCCTTTTTATTTTGGTAAATTGTCGTATTGCCGCCGCCTATATCAATTACAAGCTCAAGATTAAACATTATTAACTCCTATCCATTTATTCAAAAATGCGCAAGCGCATCTTCTAGTTTTTCCATTGGTAATCCTACAATATTCGTATAGCTGCCCTTGTAGCTTTTTACCAGTCGCTCGTCCTGAATACCGTATGCGCCCGCTTTGTCAAAAGGCTGCTTTTCGCGAATATATTCTAGTATCTCACAATCTGTAAGTTTTTTGAAGGTGACGCTGGATTTTTCGTAAAAAAGGCAACTTTTGCCTATAGTCGCAAGGCAGACTCCGGTGTACACTGTGTGCGTCCGTCCGGTCAACTTTTGGAGCATTGCAAAAGCGTTAGCCTCATTATGCGGTTTGCCATAATATACTCCGTCAAGATATACTGTGGTATCAGCGGCAATTATAAGTTCACCCTGTTTTATGTTTACTGCATTCGCTTTGATGAATGCTATCTCCATTACTTTTTTGTGCGGTGCGTTAAACCTGCTCTCTTCGGCAACATCGGTAACAACAATTTCAAAGCTGTCGACGAGTCCTTTAAGCAATTCTTTGCGTCTTGGTGATGCGCTGGCAAGTATTATTTTGTTAAAATCTTTAACGCCCATACGCATATTATATACTACTATCATTTTGTTGTAAAGATAATTATAAATAATTGTTGAGGCTCAAACACTTGCAATACGCTCTGCCAAGTGTTATATTTATTATGATAATCAGTAATTCTACGTAAATTTAATAGTCGTTTATATTTTATATATAATGATCGGATAATTTTACTAAAAGGAGCAGTAGATGGGCAAAAATGCAATGGACATCTTAAGGGAAAGAGATTTTATCAAACAAGTAGTTTACGAAGAGGATTTGTACAAGCTTTTAGGCAGCGAAAGCGTCAGCTTTTATATCGGTTTTGATCCGACTGCCGACAGCCTCCATGTTGGACATTATCTTGCAATGATGGCTATGTCGCATCTGCAAAAGGCAGGTCACCGTCCTATTGTTTTAGTTGGCGGAGGCACTGCGATGGTGGGAGATCCATCGGGTCGTTCGGATATGCGCTCTATGATGACCAAAGATACTATTATGGCTAACTGCGAGGCATTCAAAGTGCAAATGTCGCGTTTCTTTTCCTTTGAAGGTGATAATGCAGCTGTTATGGTCAATAATGCCGACTGGCTGCTTACTCTCAACTATATTGATTTTTTGAGAGAGATAGGTTCGTGCTTTTCAGTCAACCGTATGCTTACTGCCGACTGTTACAAGAACAGGATGGAGAAAGGTCTTACCTTCCTTGAATTCAACTATATGCTTATGCAGGCATACGATTTTCTTGTGCTGCATGATAATTACGGTTGCAAATTGCAGTGCGGCGGAGACGATCAGTGGTCTAATATTCTAGCAGGCGCCGACCTTATACGCCGTAAAAAGGGAGAGGACGCATACGCAATGACCTTCCAGCTGCTGACCACTTCGGCAGGACTCAAAATGGGCAAGACTCAAGCGGGCGCGCTGTGGCTTAGCCGCGAGAAGACTTCACCGTATGATTTTTATCAATACTGGCGCAATGTAGATGACGGCGATGTGGAAAAATGTCTGAAACTTTTGACATTTTTGCCGCTTGAGGAGATTGCGGAGCTAGCAAAATTTAAGGACGAACGAATTAATGAAGCCAAGGCTAGACTAGCTTTTGAGGTTACCCGTATAGTACACAGTCTGCAAGACGCCCAAGAAGCGGAGATGCAGGCAAAAGCCGCATTCGGGGGCGATGAAGAGAATATGCCGTCAGTATTAATACCAATGGGCATCAACAAGATAGCTGATATTATGGTGGCGGCAGGCGTCTCTCCATCCAAAGCCGAAGCAAAAAGACTAATTCAAGGCGGCGGCGTGGCGATAGACGATAAAAAGGTGACCAATTTTGACCAAGAGATATCGGACGAAAATCTGCAATTCGGCTTTGTGCTCCATAAGGGCAAAAAGGTGCATGTTAAGATTACTGTCGGCTGATGAAAGATTACCTGACAGTCGCGCGCGAATACCAAAACGAGCTTATTATTAAAAGAAGCCGCTTTATTGCGACTATTGCGCCGGTACAGAATCACGAAAGCGCAATGATATGGGTTTTAGGTATTAAGGCAAAATGCAACGATGCAACGCATAATTGTTACGCGTTTATCAGTGATGAATTAGGTCAAGAGGTAAAATTCGGCGACGACGGCGAACCGCAGGGGACAGCTGGTCAGCCAATTCTCGAGGTGTTGCGCAAGAACCAGCTATTCCGCACCGCAATAGTGGTTACCCGCTATTTTGGCGGCGTGAAACTTGGCGCTTCTGGACTCGTAGGCGCATATAGTTCAAGCGCGGCAGGGGCGGTCAGTCAGTGCGAAAAGGTTATGATGGTATATTCTGACTGGGCGTACATTGAGGCAGATTATAGTTTGAAGGGTAAGATAGACGCGGCAATTATCAAGAACGAGGGACGAATTATCTCAACTAGCTATACGAACAGCGTAAAAACGGAATTGATTGTTCCGAGACGGAATACAGAGCATATGATTAATATGCTTGCAGACATTACCTCCGGCAAGGGGGAAATAATAATAACAAAAAACGGATACTATCCGTATTAAAGAGGTGGATTATGAAAATAACATTGACAACAACAAAAAAGGAAAAGCCAGATTTTAGCAAGCTGGGTTTCGGCAAATATTTTACCGACCATATGCTTGTTATGGATTATGAGAACGGAGAGTGGGGCGAAGCTGAGATTATACCTTATGACAGCTTTAAGATGGCTCCGTCAACAGCAGTGCTTCATTATGCGCAAGGTATTTTTGAAGGCTGTAAGGCATACAAAGATAAGAAGGGCAAGATTACTACCTTCCGCACTATTGATAATTTTTTGAGAATGAACAAGAGCGCGACAAGAATGTGTATGCCTAATCTTCCCGTTGCCATAGTATTAGAGGCGCTATATGAGCTTTTGAATATTGACAGCGATTGGATACCTACCGAACCGGGCACCTCGCTTTACATCAGACCTACAATGATAGCGAGTGACTCTGCATTGGGCGTGCACGCAAGCCACAGTTATAAGTTTTTTATCATACTTTCCCCTGTTGGCGCGTATTACGCCAACGGTTTAAAACCCACTAAGATATATATAGAAGACAACTTCGTAAGAGCGGCAATCGGCGGCACCGGAGAAGCAAAATGTATGGGTAATTATGCGGCAAGCTTACTTGCAGCTGAAGAAGCTCAGAAAAGAGGATATGATCAGGTGTTGTGGTTAGATGCGGCGGAAAAAAAGTATGTAGAGGAAGTCGGCGCTATGAATATGTTCTTCGTAATTGACGGCGTAGTGGTTACTCCGATGCTGACAGGCAGTATTCTTCCCGGCATAACACGCGACAGCATTTTGAAGATACTCAAGAAGTACGGCTACAAGGCGGAAGAAAGAAAGATATCCGTTGATGAACTTTATTCTGCTTTCAAAGGTGGCAAGCTTGAGGAAGCCTTCGGCGCAGGGACTGCGGCTGTCGTATCTCCCGTCGGTCTTATTAGCTACAAGGGCGAGGATATGGTAATTAATAACGGAGTAATGGGCAAAACTGCTGAATTCTTGTACGACAAACTTACAGGGATACAATGCGGCAGATACGAGGATGAGTTCGGCTGGATTAATAGACTCAACTAATATCCGCTATATGTTGTAGATTTATTATAACTATATAATTAATAAGGCATAGAAAAAGAATTTTCAAAACAGATATTATATAACAATACAAAAAGAATTTTCAAAAAACAGACTTAACAAAACAACAAGAATTTATAATAAATAAGGTCGCAGAATAGCGATCTTATTTTTTATTAAACAATGAATTAATACTGCTTGTACTAATTATGGCAAATGTTCAAGGGCATGGCTATTACAATATTAGCTATTGAATAATCGAGAGAAAAAAAATAGTTTGCTCACTGTATTTGCGGATGATTCTATAATATATAATGCAAAATTTTAAATAAGACTTTTTTGCAACAAGCGGCGATAATATGCTATAATAAAAATATGATAACCGCAATTACAAAGAATCTAAAGACGAAAAAATACGATATTTTTTTTAACGGCGAAATGGTTGGTTCATTATCGGACGGCGCGTTGCTTCTGTCCCGGCTAGTTATCGGTAAAGAAATAGAAAAGGAAATGTTGATGTCTATTATGTCGAAAGGCGAGTGCAGGGACGCTCTGTCGGATCTGCTTTCCGTACTGGGC
>SACC01000323.1 GCA_009928745.1 Clostridia bacterium | reverse complement strand
GGATAAGAGAGTAGTCATGCATGAAACTACCATCAATACCGCCACGAACATCGCGAGAGATTTCTTAAGAATACGTTTTCTCATGGTTTTGTCCTTTCTTAGTTTTTTTTGCTCCGCTATAATATGGAAAGCAGATGCAAAGCCTTTGTTTTTGCAGTTGCAACTTAAATATCCAAAAACAAAAGCCACAACGCTTTTCACATAATTTAAAGCATGCTAATATTAACATATTCGCACAAAAATGTCAACGAAAAAACAGATATATTTTAACAAAAAAACTAAAAATATTCGAACTTCTTCCGTTAATGCCACTTATTGTCATTATATTACTGTTAAGGAAGATAATTCGTTACGTGATACAAAAAAGAAGCCGTGTTAAACGGCTTCATAAATTAGGCTGTATTATTTTGATATCGGGGGAAATGCCGTGCGGCAGATATATTCCTCCACAAGATTATCCGCAACCGCTTCACGACGGTAGGTCTGAGGTATTGCCGAAACATAATAGGGCACCATGCGTACATAATTACCGGTTTTTCCTCCGTAGAAGGTCAGCTTTTCCACGCCGATATCTGCGCCGCAGAGGGTCAGAAGAAAAGCATTTATACGGGATTTGAATTCGGTAACGGTAAGATCGGATGATACATATATGTCAAAACTCATACGTTTGGAATAATCCGTCGTGTCATAAAGCGACATTTTACCGTCGGGATAACCGCTGATGGACACCTGCTTTATTGTGAAACCTGCCGATGGGAACGCTCTTCGCAGGATATCGGACATTTCAAGCCGTTTTCCGGTCATAAGATTATATTCGATATGTTTTCCATAGTTATCTGTCAGAGTGTCGCCGAAGACATATATCGTATATATTGTCGTCGGATCGGTTTTACCGTATATATCCGCGCAGAATACACCCATATTTCTGTCATAATAGGTGGAGGACAGGACGACCGAATTACCATCATATTGTTCCTCTACATGGTCCTTTATCATGCCGTCCGTGCGGAAGGCCTCGAAGGGGTTTCCCATAACGGCGAAGTGAAACACGGCGGTCACCGCGATAATCGCCGCGCCTGCGATTATAAAAACAGGCTTCTTTTTTTTGAAGAGCCAAACCGAAACCATGGCGAGAGCTACAAGAACTCCGCAGATCAGTCCGGTTACGACGCTTTGTAAAGCGCTGTCGATATAGATAGTCGACAGGATATAACCGAACCCCGCGAAGAATAAAACTTTTATCCACCATTTAAGTTTAAGTAAGGCGCAGGCGAAGGCAAGTGGAATTATCAGCATAAGCGTGGCGAAAACTCCGCTCCGCGGCAGGATAAAATAGCAGCCTGCAAAAGAGAATATACAGGCAAGCGCTAAATTAGCGTATTCGATAAGATTGTCACGGGTATTGTGCTCTTTGTCCATAAATACATTTTCCTTTCGCAGAGTGAATTTAATTTTTTTATTTTATGGGTTATATGGATTTGACAGGTATATGAGCAAATCGACGTCATCGTCCTTCTGAAAACGGTTGTTGCGGACAAATCCGCATTTTTTACATTTATGAGTGATGATAAATCCTTTTTTGCCGTCGGTCGTGACGGCGACGGGAACCATAATGCCCCTGCATTCGCCGGCTCTGTCGCCGGGATTGACGTCCACATGCAGGGAACATAGGCAATAAGGGCAGTGATTGCGCGACGAATAGCCGAGCGGAGTAACCTCGCGGCCGCAGTTGGCGCAAATAAAGGGAGAATCGTTTTTTGAAAATAAGGTGTTTTCCATTGAACCACCGTTGTGTTTACATTAAAATGTTTACAAAATGTACTGTACATTTAGCCCATGATGTATTATAATACCCAAATGTGAATATTTCAAGTGTTTTTTGTTTTTATAGAGAGGGGACCGGCATATGAGCAATAAAAAGAGCGTCAATCCGCGTATGGGCTGCGTGGGCGGTCAGGCGGTAATGGAAGGCGTTATGATGAAGTCCCGTCAGGGAGTGGCGACAGCAGTGCGTCAGGCGGACGGGTGCATAGTAGTCAGGACAAGCAAATCTAAATCAATTAAAGATAAATACAAGATATTCCGTCTGCCATTGATACGCGGAATAGTTAATTTTGTCGAAATGATGATACTTTCTTTTGCCACGCTCACCGCGTCCGCAGAAATGC
>SACC01000322.1 GCA_009928745.1 Clostridia bacterium | reverse complement strand
GTCGCGACATCGTCTTCCTCAACATCCGATATTAAGTACATAGGAAGTCCTCGCGAATACACAAATTTTTCTCCCGTCTTTTCAATGTATTTTAATATATAGGCGACGGAATTGCCTATTCGTAAAAGATTTTTATCCACTTCTTCAAAATCCGAACGCCCGAAACGGCTATTGAAAAAGGTGTTCTGTACAGTATTTTGCATTTTAAAGGTAGACAGGTTATAATCTCTTTTTGTAAACAGCTCCCCGGGCATTGTGCCGTTAGGTATATAAAACAAAGCATGGAAATGAAGTCTCCCTTTAGGTGAACGTTCCCATATCCCCATGTATTTCCAGTCTTTACGGTTATGAAAGTTATTAAGACAAGTTTTAAGCTTCTTTTTGAAGCTTGCCTCGGTATGCAACTCATTATTGTAGGTCAACGTTACAAAATAGTTGAAGTCGTGCATATACGCCTTACGTGTAAACCGAATTCTCCGGCAAATGATGCTTCGCTGTTTCTTCTCTAGCTTGTCATTAACATATCCGACAGTTTGCTTGTCGGATTGAAAATACTTTCTCATTCCGTCTATTAAAAATTTTCGCCGTTTTGATTTCGGCATCTCAATACTTTCAATATACAGCGTATTAAAAATCTCCGATCGAGTAGTCTGCCTGACCTTTTTCCGCTTCTCTTGTTTAGGCTCATTATCCCCGACTTCATCTATCGGTTCTGCTTCTGTATCGCATCGAATCTCTGATTCAGCATCAAAAGATTCCGCTGGAGTGTTATTTGATTCCGTAGTTGTATTAACAGCTGAAGTGGGGTTGGTAGCTGTCTCAAACTCTTCCTCGACAACGGTTATTAACTCTTCCTTTATACGCTTGCTGCGCTTAGCCTTATTCGTTGTCGGGGGAATAGCTATGTAGTGGCTGCCATCGTTATAGATTTTGGTTTCACGGTACATTGTATACCTCCTTGTTTAGATTGACGCCGAAGGTTAATGCTCGCGCTTTACAGCGTCGTTATAGAGCGCATTGATAAAGTAGCTGTTCTGAAGCTTCAGTTCGCTGATACTTGCTTTTTCGGTAATATATTCTCTGTAATCGTTAAGCCCAACCTTGGTCTTCTTGGCAAGCTCGTTGAAATAGTCGCTGAAGCAGTCCGTAGAAAACCGCTGGCTGTAAATCTTGCGGTTCATAAGATAATATTTTTTTTGCTCGATTTTCCCGTCCATCGTTCCCCGTTCTTTTTCGATGTTTAGCACGCTGTAACCAAAGCAGTTATATATCCGTGCATTGCGCCGGTATATTACGTTGACCATGCTCTTCAGAATATGCACAAGTAAAGTATTGTCTCCGCGCCGGTGCCGGAAGTCATAGTAGAGATTGCGAAACTTATCAAAACACCATTCGCTAATCATATCCTCAATCGTATAGAAGGGCAACGCAAGACGCTGTTCGCCTGAGTTTACTATGTTCACTATATCGCAAAGATCCCTTGCGTCCGCGCCCCAGGATTCCGGCCGCTGTTCGTCGGTGAACATCTTTATGAAAGGATAGTTGTCCACGGTGGCGGAGTGCCGGCACATCTTGAGCCAACTGTTGAACAAGTCGTTCTTTTGGTTAGCATCCTCTGTTCCTTTCTTAACTTCTTTCAGCTCGAGATTGTTGCCGCGCTCCTTGCCGACCTCCGATATTACTACCGCGCCGAACTCGAAGCTACCCGCGTTAGGGTTGTTATCTATTACCTTCTTGCCTAACCTTAAAATATCAAAATCAAGTATGTGAGCGTGACGGCTTTCTGTCGGATAGTCTTTCGGGAAGAAGTCGCAGAACCACTTTGGGAAGTTGCCGAGGTCTGACATCAAGTTGTCCTCGCGTATAGAATAGTTGGAAATAATCAGGCTTGACTCGATGACGTAAATGAAATAAAGTTCTGCGTATATCCTTCATCAATCTTACGCTAAAGTGTCAACCGTCATTTCGTTCTGTTATTCATCAGCTTTGACACAGACTCTCAGCTAACAGCAACTATCTAAAAATTATACATCTCACACATTATTAGAATCATGTGATATTAACGGCTACCTATTATTAAGCAGCTAATGCGTAACTGTTATCAGTTATTTTCTTAGTCAATTTTTAAGAAGCCATTGACCAACTTCTACATGCATAAGTATCTCCGCATATTATAGTCGA
>SACC01000321.1 GCA_009928745.1 Clostridia bacterium | reverse complement strand
GAAAAGTACTGCAATGAATTATTGAATCATATCTATTCTCATTTATAAAATGATAGAAATAAGAAAATACTTTAATAACTAAATCAAGAGAAAGAGTTATGATTTTTGTATTTACAAGATATTTTTCATATAATATATAATTGTATTTATTTCTGTAGTTTGCATAATCAAGCGTATATGCAATATTATTCAAAAGTATCACCTCCTTTTAATCTGATACTGTTTTGTTGTATATATCTTTTAATTCGATATATTTTATAATAACCTCCGCGGCGCCGGATATGCCTATCGCGGCGGTGTTGATTAAAAGGTCGTAATTTTTCGCGTCACCCCATTTTTGCTGGGTGTGTATGCCGTAATAATCAATCCTCACCTTGTCGGTTTTCTTTATCAGCTTTTTCGCGTCTTTTTCATTGAGCTTATAAAGCCGCATGACGCGTTTTACCCTTGAATCCGTGTCCGCTCTGACGAATATTTTAATAACATCGGGTTTATCCTTCAGCAGATAATCCGCACAGCGTCCCACTATCACACATGATGAGCTTTCCGCAAACTTGGCGACGGCATGAAACTGTGCCGCCGCTATTTTTATGCCCGGCGGAAGGATAAGCGACGGATCGCCCGCGTACAGCGAAGTCCCGTACTGATAACCGTAAAGTCCCCAGAGCCTTACCGGCTTTTCGTCGTACTGCTCCACGACGCTCGGGGAGCATTTCAAAACCTCGGCGGTCGCGTCGATAATTTCCTTGTCATAATAGGGTATGCCGAAATGCGCCGCAATCTGTTTACCGATATCCGAACCCCCGGAACAGAACTCGCGGCCGATGGTTATTACCAGCTTCTTTTTCATTTTCGGTTCCTCCTTAATTATTTTAACAGATATATCCCTTCAGCACCTTCAGAGTATTCAGCACACCATCCTTATGCGATCTTTCGTAACCGTGGGAAGCATAGACGCCCGCGCCTATCAGCCCGTGCCTGACGTCGTAGCCCGCCCTGAGCGTGGCTTCGACATCCGAGCCGTAATACGGGTAGATATCGACCGCATAATCGGCGTTTTCCTTTTTCGCCGCCTCGACGAGCTTTGTGACGACATCGTAGGAATAAGGTCCTCCGCTGTCCTTGGCACAAATAGAAACCTGCCGTTCCGTGCATTGCAGCCCGTCGCCCACGCAGCCCATATCGACCGAAATCGCTTCCGTAACACCGTCAGGGACCGAAGCGCAGCCGCCGTGGCCGACTTCTTCATAAACCGTGACATGAATGTAAACGCGGCGGGAAAGGGTGATGTTCTTATCCTTAATATATTTGGCCAACGCCAAAAGAATGCCGACAGAAAGCTTGTCGTCGAGGAACCTCGACTTAATATAACCGCTTTCCGTGACCCTTGTACGGGGGTCGAAGCAGACGAAATCGCCCACGCTTATGCCTAACTTTCTGACCTCGTCCGCATCCTTGACGTTTTCGTCAAGCAGCACTTCGACATTGTCGAAATTGCGCGAGGTAGTGTTATAATTGCCGTTGACATGTATTGACGCGTTGCAAAGCTGAAGCGTTCCTTGAAATACGCCGTTGAATTTAGTGACGACGCGGCAATTTTCGGTTTCGGCGTTGTTGGCGTTCATGCCGCCGACGTTCACGATTCGTAATCTGCCGTTGGATTTTATCTCTGCGACCATGCCGCCCAGCGTATCTGCGTGCGCTTCCAGCAGAAGTCCGTCAGATATATTTTCCCCGCCTAAATTTATAAGAATACCGCCTTTTGCGGTCTTGGTAACGTCATAACCCAATGACGAAAACTGCCGTGCGACATATTCCTCCACGTTATGTGTATATCCGGTAGGACTGTCTATAGCCAAAAGCTCTACGGTTTTTTCTGTAGCGAAATCGATATATCTTTCCATATCAAAAGCCTTTCATTGATTAATATACATATTATACCATATGTAAAACACAAAGTAAATAAAAAAGCCGGTTTTTCCGGCTTTTTATTATATAAGATATGTATTAACCGTTCCAACCGTACTTGATTATAAAATAAATTACATATGCCCAGTTTAGTATACCGTGAAGGATCGCCCAGCCGATAGAATGCCAATTAACATATGATATTACCACCGCCAGCGCGACACCGATTCCAAGCCCGGCTTTAGAACCCTTGCGTGCTCCTTCTTGAATACATATATCTCCTTTCTTCTTTACAC
>SACC01000320.1 GCA_009928745.1 Clostridia bacterium | reverse complement strand
CGCATAGCGTAAGCGTTATGTTTATTCCATACAACAGCAACTACGGAGTATCTACGGCTAGTGTTTCTATTGTGGTTGCTCCAGCCGATGCAACGGTATCCTTTAATATGCTTAGAGCTGCCTATAACGGTTCTTCCAGAAGGAGCGTTGTTTCCTACTCGGTTGCGCCTTTGGGAGTGAGCGTATCAATCAGCTTTGTTAACAGTCAGGGCGAGACAATATTAAATCCGATAAACGCAGGCAACTATTCAGTAGTGGTTGTGTCAAATGACAGTAACTATATTGTCACTACCTCAGTTAGTTTGGACGGTACGTCTAATCCGATTTTTGTAATTACCAAGGCGGAGGCAAGCGCGTCGCGTTCTATAGCTCCTAAAGCCACTCCTATTTCTGTGGGAGAAGGACTTGACAAGTCTACCTTATCGTCAGGGGCTGATTTTGGACTTATATATTACAACGGCTTTAACAACCCGATACCCGGTACGTTTGCTTATATACAGTCCTCTTACGTATATATGACAGCGCGCTTATATACTAACGTAGAATATGTTTTTTATCCTGACGACAGCAATAATTTTTCCAAATTCCGCGGCGTTACCGAAATTGTGGTAAATAGGGCAACGGCGAGCATCAGCGTAAGCAACAACCAATTTACCTATGCAAAGAGCTTTGCAATACCCACCTTTACGACCAATCCCACGGGGCTTAATGTTATGCACGATATTACCTTTGTGCCATACGACCTGTCCGACCCGAATTACATTTATAACGCAGATGACATAATCAATGTGGGAACCTATTATTTTAATGTGTGGGTGGACGACGTAAACTATTTAGATAACAAGACAGAATTCTCCATTACTATCAAAAAGAAGGAATTAGACCTTAATTTTGTGTCGCAAGGAGGGTCAATAGTAACACAGTATCAAACGACCTACGGCAAGAGGCTGGACGCTGATTTTATACTGTATGATTATTACAACAATCAAGGTAAGAGCGGATACTTATTGAAGGATAAGGAAGTTAACGGCATAAAAATAGAAGATACCTACGATATCCGTTATGTATCAAGCGAGGGTACGTCGGTTTATAACAGCCAAAGCTCGCCTTCGGAGAGAGGCACTTATTACGTAACCGTAAATTTAATTAATAGCAATTATTCGGCAACAAATACCATTATTTATAAGGTAGAGAGGGGAGTAATTGAGGATATTAGCTTTGACGAATACACCTTAGAAAAGCAAACCTACGGTTCTATTGTTGACCCGATAATAACGACCAGTCCATCGAAAGTCAGTTATTATATAGTTTATCAAGGGTATAATACAACCAGACCGAAGGCTGCCGGCAGTTATAATATCACCGTATATTTTAATGACGAAAACTATGACAAAAAACAGGTTTCGGCAATGTTCAAAATAGAGAGAAAAGAGCTGGAAATAATCAATATCAATGTGGAAGATAAGGTCTATGACGGCGTAGCTAATTTGAAAATAAAAGGCGAACTTACGGGAGTGCTGTTTAAGGATGAAGTTAATTTGCAAATGACGGCAACGACGCTCAATAATGAAACCAAAGTAGGTTACCATTATGTAACCATAACAAGTTATGAGCTAACAGGACTTGACTCCACCAACTATACCGTCAGGAAGCCCTCATATTCTATGCAAGTAAAAATCAGTTCCAACAAAGTAGAAGCGGCGGCTAATTCTTCCTTTATTACCAGCGGTAAGGGCTTTAACGAGGGAACAACGGTAGATTTTAAGGAGATATCCACTACAGCCAACAAAACCAGCATTTTTACCAAAGCTTTAGGCACAGAAAGTACTGTAATAGGTTATTCCATAAAAGAAAACGGAGCCGAGACGCTTATAAAAGACCAGTTCAAGGTATACCTTGCTATACCGGAAAAATTTAGAGGAACGGAATTTACTGTCGAGCCTGCAGGCAATCTTGCCGGACAAACGGTTATTTTTACACAAGAAGGCGACTATATCACTTTCCACGCAAGTTCTTCGGGACAGGTAGTCTTTACAAAGTCGGAGTTTGAGTATACTTTCGTAGTGGTGGTTATTGCCGCTGTAATAGTAATAATTAGCATTATAGTGCTGTTTGCTCTCAATCCTATGCAAAGAGTAAGCAAAACGCGTGATAATTCAACGCAGAAAGAGGCTATAAGAAAAATCAGGAGAGGTTATTAATGAAGAAAACAG
>SACC01000319.1 GCA_009928745.1 Clostridia bacterium | reverse complement strand
AGGGATATGTGAGGGAATTATGTTAGTTAAAGAACGATCTGAGCTGAAAAAAATGGCGGCTAATGCAAAAAACAGATTAAAATTCGGATCCTATAATGCCAAGCAGGATAATGTAATTAATTATCTTGAATACGGCAATATAAAAATATCGCGCGAAGAAGAAATTTTATACCGCAAGGTAACGGAAATTATTGAATCTAATGAATGTATTATTAATCCCATTGGGAGATTAATGGATAAGCAACTCTATGAGGAAATGAGTCAGGCAGAACGGCTAAAATATGTATTGGAGCTTTCAAAAACCTACATAAGACTTCAAACAAAGTATTTTCAAGAGCGACATTCGACATAAGAACATTCATTTTAATAATATAAGGGGAACAAAATAATTTCCGCACAGCTTTTTGTGCGGCAGTATTTTTTATTGAATAAGCCCTCTATTTAATCCAATAAATTATATGTCGTAATCGGCGGTAACGCTGGAGGCGGCTACAGAGCGCATATAGACTCTGACTTCACCGCAATGATAGGGATTAGTCTGGTAAGCGTTCAACGCGTCGCGGTCTTTAAGTAACACGATTAACGCTATATCGTATGACCTTTCACTGTGCAAAAAATCTACGCCTACCTCAATGTCCATTATCTCTTCAACTCTATTTTGCATTGACATCAGCTTTTCTTTTGCTGCGGCAATATTCGCCTCATCAGGATTCTTCAGTTTGAACAATACTATGTGTTTAATCATAAACGCTCCTATAAGTCATATTCTTTGCGCAAAGCTACTAAAAATTTGCAATAGCTAATTAAATATCTATTTGTTTGCTGTCAATAATTAAATATCAAATCATTTTGGTTAGGCGTACATTGCCGCTTACCGTGTCAATTTGTATATCGGTTGAGCCACCCGTTTTATATTTTGCAGTGGACCCGTTCCAGGTAAGCGCAAAATCTGAATTAAAACTTCCGCTTACGCTATCTCTTTTAAAGGTAAATCCCTCTTCATTTTCGGGTAATTTTATCTCAATATTACCACTCACACTATCAATTTCAAGCTTTGCTGGCATTGCCATATACTGCATAACGATATTGCCGCTTACTGAATTTATATTAGTATCACCCGCTGCCGCGAACACGTTGATTGCGCCGCTTACTGAATCGATAATAAGAGTATCACAAGTTACACCCTCAAAAATTTTATCCCCCGACACCGAATCAACAGTTATTTTATCTGCGTCAATATCAGTAAGCATACATTGTGCTGATACAACATCAATATCAATCTGCTCAATATCTAATGTTTGTGGTATCTTTATGGTAATTTTTTTGTTTTGAACAGCAGAATTCAACGCGATATTTACTATATTTCTAGGAGCAAAGAACTTTACATATAGAATTCCGTTCTTCACCAGATACCTGCCTCTGTCCTTCTCTTCGAGTTCGCCCTCGTTTTCCTCAATAAGCTCTATCTCGTCGCCGTCGTGACTTTCAATAATGACTTCACCTGCAATCCAGTTTATATTGAACTTGCTAATGCCCTCTACTGCAATATTTCCTCCGCCTATTGTATACAAATCGGAGTCTGCATAAATGTATCCGCCAAAATTTGACGAACATCCGGTAAACAGCATTGCTCCAATTAACAATGTAATTACTATTATCAAAGCTTTTTTCATATTCGCTCCTTTACTACTTTTTTAGAAATCGTATGATAACATATTATATGCCGCAAGTGTTAATGTCAAATTATTATTGTCGGGCAAATGATAGTTCGCAATATCAATATATCAGCATTCCTATACCTGCAGATATAATAATCAGTATTATAGGCGACAAGAACTTCTTGAAACCTACGTTAACTACCAGCAATACCGCTCCCAAAATACCCATAATAAGGAGCGCGCGATAATCAAGACTAATTGCATTCCAATCGCCAAAATTGACTGCAAAATTATTGATTGCAATAAACAATCCCGTAACAAGTATCAATGCAAGTACTACGGGCTGAATACCGCTCATAATTGCTTTTGTGTACTTACTTTTGTTAAAACGCGTATATGCTTTCATAATTAAGAGTATTATTACGAAAGAAGGTATCACAACGGCAACAGTCGCGATTATTCCGCCTAATGCTCCGCCTTGCGATGTGCCGACAAAGGTGGCAAGATTAAGAGATATTGCGCCCGGAGTGGATTCGCTGACTCCGATAAAATTATAT
>SACC01000318.1 GCA_009928745.1 Clostridia bacterium | reverse complement strand
GTCTTTACATATTAAAAGCCATGCTCTTGTGCAGCAGTTGCGGTTATTGCAGGGAAGCAACAGACGAAAATTAATATTTTCGCCTGCGGAAATTGCACCAAATTTACTTTTATATCGTTTGTCTCTTGAATTGAAAATAGGGTTACTCATACAAAAGCTCACTTTTATTTTAGATTACCTTGTCGGTGTGCCAAATATTCTTTGCATAATCATTAATTGCTCTGTCGGCAGAGAATATACCAGCACCAGCAATGTTCATAAGAGACATTCTGTTCCATCTTTCGCGGTCTCTATAAGCTTTGTCAATTTCACTTTGAGCGTTGGCGTACGAACGGAAATCTGCAAGCACCATATAAGGGTCAGCGGCGCCGTTTCTGCCAATGGTTAGAAGGTCTGCCAGCTCAGCAAAGCTCACGCCTCCGATACCTGCGCGCATATAGTCGATAACACGCCGTAAATCCGTATCGTTGTGATAATACGAAGTCGGAGCATATTTGCCCTCTCTTTGAATATTCACCACTTCCTCAGCTCTCAAACCAAAAATAAATATATTCTCGTCACCGACATTTTCATGTATCTCGACATTGGCGCCGTCCATCGTGCCGACAGTAATAGCTCCGTTAATCATAAACTTCATATTACCTGTGCCTGACGCCTCTTTGCCCGCAATACTTATCTGCTCGCTAACTTCGCTAGCAGGCATAATAACTTCAGCAAGCGTCACGCGGTAATTCTCGAGGAAAACCACTTTGAGCTTATCTTTTATGGCAACGTCATTATTAATGGTCTTGGACATCATGTAAATAAGCCTTATTATAAGTTTTGCAATATAATAGCTGCTAGCCGCCTTAGCGCCGAATATAAAGGAGCGCGGGACAATATCTAAGTCCGGATTATCTTTCAGTTTCAAATACAAATCAAGTATGTGTATCGCATTCAAAAGTTGCCTTTTATACTCATGCAATCTCTTAACCTGAACATCGAATATTGAATCGACAGGTAAATCAATATCATTATTGTCCTTGATATATTTTGCCAGCTTAATTTTATTGTTGCGTTTTATTTTTTCAAGATTATTAAGAACTTCCTTGTCCCCTTGATATTTCAAAAGAGGAGTAATATTTGCAGTAGTCTCAAAATCCTTGCCTATCAATGTTTTTATATAATCTGAAAGCTCGGGATTGGCTTCGCACAACCACCTTCTGTGGGTGATGCCGTTAGTTACATTGGTAAATTTCTTAGGCGCCATTTTGTATGCGTCTGCGAATACATCATGTTTTAATATCTCTGAATGCAACGCAGATACGCCGTTGACGGTATGTGAGGCGTATAAACAAATATTTGCCATCCTTATCTCGCCGTAGCCCATAATTGCATTCTTAGCCACTCTTTCCCAATCATTGGGGAATGCGCTCCAAAGCTCTGCGCAATATCTCCTGTTAAGCTCGGAGATAATCTGATAAATACGCGGGATATGGCTTTCAATAAGATGCTGCGGCCATTTTTCAAGCGCCTCTGCCATAACGGTATGATTGGTATACGATACCGTATTCTTAACAATACTCCAAGCTTTTTCCCAATCGTATTCGTAAATGTCTATAAGTATACGCATAAGCTCGGGGATACATAGCGTAGGATGCGTGTCGTTAATATGAATAGCTATTTCGTCAGCGAGATTATCAAAATCCTGATTGAATTTTAGATGGTTTTTAAGTATGGATTGTATGGATGCCGAAACGAAGAAATACTGCTGTTTGAGCCTCAACGATTTACCTTCTATATGATTATCAGCAGGATATAGCACCTTGGATATAGATTCGGCAAGCGCCTTATTCTCTGATGCCTTTAAGTATTCTCCACGGCTAAACAGCGCCATATCAAAATCAACCGGAGCCTTAGCCGCCCATAATCTTATGCGGTTGACAGCCTTTGTATTGAAGCCTGAAATATGCATATCATAAGCAAGCGCAAGTATTGTAGTATATCCGCTCTGTTTAATCTTCAACTTTCCGCTTTGCCAGTCCTCATCTACATGACCGCCAAAGTTAATCTCGAATGTTTCTTCAGGGCGCGGCGCAAGCCATACATCGCCTTTATCAAGCCAGTCGTCAGGCATCTCTATCTGCCAGCCGTCAACGATTCTCTGCTTAAAAATACCATAATCGTATCTGATAGAAAAACCACAGGCGGGATAAGACTCCGAGGTCAGCGCGTCCATAT
>SACC01000317.1 GCA_009928745.1 Clostridia bacterium | reverse complement strand
TATGATACAATATCAAGCTATTATTGTCAACAGTTTTTTATCTAAATAAAAGAAGATTTTATGGAAAAACTGTACAAATAACTTCTATAACCGCCAATATCTTTCAAAGGTATTCACAACAAAGTATTATACGCTTAACTCGGATAATGAGCGCTATTTTGCCTGCTCGAATTGAATTGCAACTACTCCGTATTCCCTTTCTTTTTCAATAGAATATAGCTCGTAGATTTTTTCAAGATAGCTTAATTCGGTGTCGCTGCGAAAGCCAATTTGCACTCTGTCTACTTTTTCCAGTATCTCGACAAAGCTGTTGCAATATATCATATCTGTAATAATAGTTTTTATGATTTCTGCATTACCGTTACTTTTGACAAGGTACAGGGTATTGCCAATAGAGAGCGATTGCCTTTTTTCATCATTAAGCCTAAGCTCGATTTTTTTGATTCCTGACTTGATTAAATCAAAATACTTAGCTTCCACATTCATTGTAACCGAATTATTCTTTTTGATTTCTTTTAAAAGCTTCTTTTGACTGTTGATATATTCTAATTTATGCGCGTTGCGTAATTGCTCGAGCGCCTTGCATTTCATCGGCTTCATATCATAATTATCAATACTGCCGCGCGTAATGCCCAATTTTTTTTCTAGTTCATTATAATCGCACTGCATATAATCGCAGCAGTTTTTGAGCAAAAACAATGCCATTTCCGCATCGTCGTCCGCTTTATGATGTGTAAAATTAAGCGAGAGTCTTTCGGCTGCCGCATCAAGTCCAATACCGTTCTGCACGTCATATACGGCAGAATATATTGTCTGAGTGCATATAAATTCGAATTTGAAAGGAGGTACGTCCGCCCTTTTGCAAGCGGCGTTAAGCATATACATATCATTATTAGCCGAATGAGCAAGAATGATATTGTCACCTGCGAACAGCTCAGAAAGCGACTCATACTGCTCTAAAAGAGTCGGCATATCTTTTATACTTTCCTTGTCAATCGAAAATTCTATCGGCTTACGGAATTTTGTAACAAATTTGCATTTTGGGTTGATTAAAATATCACGCTTGAACAAAATATTGAAGTTTTCATCTGCGCAAACAACTCCAATACTAAATACACTGCCTTTTACATACATGTTACAGGCTTCCAGGTCTATTGCCAAAAAATGCATAATATTTCTTCCGTAAGTTTGTTATTATAATCATAAAAAAACCCACAATTGTGGGTTTTTATTAATTATTAGTTATTATCGTCATCCGACTTGAATTCAAACCCTTTTAATAAATCACCAAGGATAGTATTCTTTGCGTCCTCTACGGAGCCGTAGCTGACTAAATTATCTTCTTCTTCCTTAGGTACTTGCATCTCGTTCGGGTTGCCCTTACGCGGCTTTCTCTCGCCTATGGGTTTATCAAACTTCTTTGTGCGGCTGGGTCTGTTATCATCACGTTCGCGGACTTCTTCAACTGCGTTGACATCCTTTATGGAAAGCGCAATGCGGTTATCCTTGATATTAATAATTTTCGCTTCGATTTCGTCGCCAACACTGAGTATATCGGAGGGAGCGTTGATTCTCTTGTCCGACATATTGGAAACATGTACCAAACCGTCAATGCGCGGTTCTAAAGATACGAATGCGCCGAAGGATGCCAGCGTTTGAACCTTGCCTTTGACTATCATACCCACATGATATTTTTCAGCAATAATCTCGCTTGAGGACTTAGGTTTTTCCTGTAAAAGCTTGTAGCTTAAGGAAACCTTGAAGTTTTCTGGATCAACCTTGATTATAACGAACTCGTATTCTTTGCCAAGTTGAAGCAGGCTGGACGGCTCAATGTCTCTTTCCCAAGACAATTCGCCCTTAGGAGCCAAACAATCAAAACCATATACGTTAACAAAAGCTCCAAAATTGGTGAATCTCTTAACGACGCCGGGTACGACATTGTTAACTTCGAATCTATCAATATTAGCAACAAAAATGTCCTTCTTCTCTTGCTCGTCTTTCTCGCGTTTTTCCTTCCATTCTTTCTCGGCTGCATCGCGCGCCACTTTTCTCTCTGCCCATTGGACAGCTTTGTGTGAAGCAACGATTCTCTTTCTCTTATTGTCTGTATCGTCCTTATCGGGAAGCTTACTTACTTTAAGAGTCTTGCCGACGTATGTCTCAAGCTCTGCGTCTTCAACTTTCTTAACGTCTACCTGTGAAGCGGGAATAAATACTGTGTATGAACC
>SACC01000316.1 GCA_009928745.1 Clostridia bacterium | reverse complement strand
TTATCTTTTATTGGAGAAACAGTAGTTATCCAAGTACCCCATCTGTCCGTTGTTGCGGAGGTAACAAAGCTGATTCCTTTTTTAAAATCTTCAATATAAGCGTCCGTTGCTTCAGTATATTCTTGTCCGGGAGGGGAGTAATCCAGCGAAGTTATGGGCTCGGAGTCAACAGCAAAAAGCAAATTGTCGCCCTCCAATTTGAAAAGATATACAAAACGAATATTTTCATTAGCCTCAACAAGTTTCTCAAATTTGCTTTTTAATACAATATAATTGTAGTTTTGTAAATCATCAGAAGATAAGGTAAGGTCTTTCAGTAAATCAATATTGAGAGTGAGCGCAATTGTGTCAGATATAACAAGCGCCTGCCTGCGAGCTTCTCTTGAAGTGCGCAGCCATGCCATATTAACAGCGAGAGCGCTAAGCAAAAGAAAAACTACAATCGATACAATATAAAAAATTTTATGGTTAATATTAAAAAACAAACGCTTGGGCTTTTTACTGTCCATATACTCCTTGGTAACCAAAATATTGGCATTATACGTATATACATATTATACTACATTTTTTAAAAATAGTAAAGATACGACTATATGTAATATAAACCAAAAAATTTAAGTCTCTATAAAGATGAGTTAGATTGTAATAATTTGCGAGAAATCGCGCTATTATTCTATTGCAGTAGCGTTGATTATCAGCTTGACAAGTTCGATTCTAAGATTCACTTGCTTATTGCCGTCATCATCCGCAACATAGTTCATAAGAATAAAGGGTTCGCCGTTACTGGCATGTTCGCCAAAATATATGCCGCTGTAAGAGCCTGAATACGCCGAGTATACATCTTTTATATAATAATTGGAGGTATATGTCAGCGTCAAATTCTCCGGCAAAACAAAATTTTCGGGGATTCTGCCCAATTCTCCTAACGCAATAAAGGCGGCGGTGACAGCAGGATCTTCAAAATCAAAACCCATAAGCATGACGCCTAAACTGCCATATAACAGGTCGAAGGTTGCTGTCATATTTTCAAGAGTAAAGCCGGGGATATATTCCTCCGCCATTTCGATAAATGGCTGAAGCGCGATGCTTACTCCTGCAGTTTGCGTCAGCGCAACATTGAGTAAATTGCGGAAATTATTATTAGTCTTGATTGTAATTGTTGCCGTGCCGTCCGGCTTTAAGGTTATATTACTGCTTTTGTCAAGAAAAAGATTAAAATTAATTCCCATGATGGAGCTCTTAGCCGTATCCATCACAAACACGGTGTCTTCTTCAACCAAATATGTAACCGCCTGCGCCGTCTCGGGCTCGCATGATGCGAAGACGAACGAGCTTGATACCGCCATAACAGCAACTATTAATAATACGATTATTTTTTTCATATATTTTTTCATAATTCCCATCCTTATCAATACACTGGCAATTTGCCTTGAACTGCGTCGAAATATATCTCGGTTATTTCCGAACAACTTTCCGCCTTAATAATTAGCTTTGTTATTTTGCTGACATCTACGGTACCCGAATACAATCTGTCAAGCTGTTCTATGCGCAGTTCCTTATAATTTTTGACAGCAGTCTTTTTCTTTGCGAGCTTAAGTTCTTCCAGTTTTGATTGAATAAGGTCGGCAATTACAGCGTGACCTTCGTTGGAAGGATGTATACAATCGACAAAAACCAATTCTTCGCCGCGCGCCGAATCTTCTTGATATATGCGCTCAAATTCGCTGTTGGCGTCAATGATATAATAAGCTCCGGGGTTTTCGGTGAGATAATCGCTGATTATACTATTAAGTCTGTTGAGAATAATTGCCCCGTAACTTCTGAAGTCGGATTCGGGAATATCCCTTGAAAGCAATTCTGCCCGCACCTCCGCATTGATTAAATCGCAATCTAAGAATACAGGGTTATAAACGTTTTGGAAGAATATTGTTGCATCGGGATTGTAACCTTTTAGTATGGAAACTATCTCGGCGAAGTTTTCGGCGGATTTTTCAATTATTCCGTCAAGCAGATCGGGTTCTTCGTTGACAACTGACAAAATGATTTGACCAAGATCCGCAAGCAACAAATCGTTGCCCAGAATGGATATATGTATAATATCGGCACGCTTTAGCAGTGTACGGGTCATCTTCACGTCTTCATCTTCGCGTTTAATTATCTCAAGCATATCTTTAGTCTGATGACCGCTGACGGCTCTGTTGCGGAATTCATATTCGTTACGGATCCCGATAATGCC
>SACC01000315.1 GCA_009928745.1 Clostridia bacterium | reverse complement strand
CTTAGTCCGAACAATGCACTGTTAAGAGTGTCGGACAAATTGAAGTAATCTTTTTCGGTATCATAACTTATTGAGGGCATACCGTAAACTTTTATATTGTTTATGGTGACTTGCTTCTTTTTGTCGTATTTGCCGCTTGCAAGCAATCTGATACTGACTGTCTGACCTGCCTCTTGTGTGCCGTTAAGCGTCGCTTCAATCTCCACCAATTCGCCGTCGCTGTCAAAAAGTTCTGCATTGAATAAAGCGGCGTTAATTGTGTCAAATTCGCTTATCGCTAACTTTTCGATATTATATTTGAAGTCATTTAGGTTGTAGACAATCCATTTTGCCGTCAAACTAAGATTATGGTCGGGCATCGTCGTCGCCTCGTATGCCTCGCTGTCGCTGATGTCTAGATACCAACCGATAAAGCTATAGCCTGACCTTGTGGTTATGTATTCGTTCAAATCAAGTCTGTCACCATAATATAGATTTGTCGCGCCTACAGTACTGCCGCCGTTTGCAACAAATTCTACATTGTAAGTAAGTCTTTGATAGCCCGAATATACAACGATATCGCCGTCTATAGACCAAATATTTAGGCTTGCGCCCGTTGCGTCTGTTAACTTAGTGCCGCCGCAGTCTATTTCTGTATACCAACCGTCAAAAGCATAGCCTTTTATGCTTTCGGGTACTCCCAAGCTGTAATTCGTGCCATATGACACGGTAACAGCATTACTGCCCGAGGTTACTGTGCCCCCTGCCGTCGGCTTTGAAACGCCGATTAGATACAGCACCGAATTTCCGCTGCTGCCTGAGCCATAGCCGCGCACCTTAATTGTGTACTTTACCCCGGCGGTCACATTGTAAGTTATTCTAAAGTTTGTGTTACTGCCGCCGTCATCGTTATAAGTAAGCTGGTTATTACCTTGTAATAGATAACCGTAAGTATCTACACTCCCTGTAGTATAAATGGTTATATTGCCACTGACCAGGGGTATGAATTCATAATTATTATAGGTTTGTCCACTGATATAAATAGACTTACTTTCTCCAACATATATTGGCGATGAGGAAGAAACCCATTTCGCATATAATACAATATCCGTCTTTATCTCGGCGGTGAAGTCAAAGGAATTGCCTGTTCCCTCGCTATTTTCGTACCAACCGCTAAAAATGTACCCGCTTCTAGTCGGTACATCGGGATAGTATAGGCTCGATTCGTCCGTCAAAGTCTGAGTAGGTATGTTCAAGTCATAGCCGTTGCCGTCAAAGCTAATTGTAAATGAATTTACTGATGATTCTCTGTCTAAGGATACCGTATATCTATTTGTCGTCCATCTTGCATATAGTTGTAAGTTGCCATAGCTACCTTTTTCTATATCCGTTTTCTTTGTTCCGTCTGTAGGTGCGGTATACCAACCGTTAAAGGTATAGCCTGTTCTGCCGCTTAGGTTGGATAATGTAATAGTAGATGTTTCTACATTATATCCGCTTGCGTTGGTGTTGTCTAAATCAAAGGTATTGTTATATGTTATTGTATAATCTATTATTTCCCAAACCGCTTTGAGGGTAATTTCGCCCGAACTGCCCTTAGGGATAGAAGTTACCTTTTCGCCTTCGATATCCTGCCACTCTATAAAAGTGTAGCCGTTTCTGCCCGACAAGCTATTTAATGTGATAGTTTCGGTTTCTATCGTGTAGCTTGTTGGGTTTGTGTTGGTTGTGTTGTATGTATCTTGGTAGGCTATGCCATATTCTATTATTTTGTATCGGGCATAGTAGGTTTTATCATCTATAGTACCTATACTTATGCCTGTATGTTTGTTGCCATTTGTCACAGCATCGTACCAACCGTCGAAGGCATAGCCTTGTTTGTTGGATACAGGATTAACAAATGTTATTGACTGGCTCTTGTTATATTCGGCAGGATTGCTTTCGCCTTCGTTATATTGCCCTTCCCCCAAGTGGAACACAAGGTCATACTGAATATAATTCCAAGTGGCTTTTATCGTTATGTCCTTTCCTATAGTGCCGGAAATTTCAGTTATGTCGTTATCGTCGCTCACCCATTTAACAAAACGCAAGCCGTTTGTGTCCGCCAAAGCCGTCAAACTAAAGGTTTCTGTTTCAAAAGTAAAGCTTGTAGGATTGGTATTTTCTGCATCGTAAGTGTCCGTATAGCTTATTGTGTAAGTTTTTAGTTCCCACTTTGCTTTAAGATTAGTTTCATTAGGTATATCCCAGCTTGATA
>SACC01000314.1 GCA_009928745.1 Clostridia bacterium | reverse complement strand
GAGAAGGAATCATCAAAAATATATATCTCCGGTTTGCGGGCGATTGCTCGCGCAATTGATAGCCTTTGCTTTTGTCCGCCCGAGAAGTTGGCGCCGTTCTGCTCAACCTCCGAATAAAAGCCGTCTTCCTTTCCATAGATAAAATCAGTAGCCTGAGCAATACGCGCCGCTTCTTTAATATTCTCTTCACTTACATCGGTTGCGCCGTATAATAGATTTTCTTTAATTGTACCGCTGAACAATAGCGCTTTTTGCGGTACAAAGCCGATTTTTGCCCTCACGGACTTCATAGTTATCTCGCGGATATCCTTACCGTTAATCGCAATAGAACCTTCTGTTACGTCGTAAAGTCTCGGCAACAGATTTATAAGCGTAGATTTGCCGCTGCCTGTACTGCCGACTATCGCGACAAATTCGCCTCGTTTTGCAGAGAAACTTATATCCTTGATAGCAGCCTGCGCCGCGTTGGGGAATTTGAACGATACATTATTAAAAGTTATGTTTTGCGCGCTCTCCGATAGGGCTATAGCGTTTTCGGTATCTTTTATAGGATTATCCGAATCGAGCACCTCAATAATACGGTTAGCGGATACGCTGGCTCTTGGTACCATAATAATTATCATCGTCAGCATTATAACACTCATCATTATCTGCACAACATACTGAATTACCGCCATCATATTGCCAAGCACCTGAAAATTTGTGCCGCCCGAACGGACAAGAGCATCTGTACGGAAGGATGCTATCATCATAATTGAAAGCAGCGTGCCGCTCATAATGAAGGTCATAATTGGCATCAGCGACGCCATAATTCTTCCCGTCTTCAATCCAAGCTCCGCAACATCCTTGTTACGCTCGTCAAATCGTTTATCCTCAAGCTCGTCCGCCTGAAATGCTCGCACAACACGAACGCCTGTAATATTCTCTCGAGTTACGCGGGTCAGCGCGTCAATACGCTTCTGCATTTTCTTGAACATCGGTATTATTGTCCGTGCAATAAGAAGAATGATGCCCGTAATTACCGGTAGTGTAACAAGCAGCACTATGGTCATTCTGGCATCCTTTTTCAACGCCATAAGTATACCGCCAATAAACATTACAGGTACGCTCAGCATCATTCTCTGCGCCATCATCACAAGTTGCTGCACCTGCTGTACATCGTTAGTCGCGCGGGTTATTAAGGTTGATGTGCCAAAAATATCCTCCTGCTGTGAAAATGATACAACCTTAGCAAATATTTTTTTTCTGACATCATATCCAAACCCCATCGCCACTCTTGAGCTTATGAATGCCACAATTATGGAGAAAATAGAGCTGCCAAGAGTAATCGCAAGCATAATAAAGCCGTTAGTCCATATAATCTTCGTATTGCTGATCTGTCTGCTTTCAACCTGCACGCTTCCGCTATCGTCCAGTAAAAGATATCCCTGCATAGTTGCGCCATCTGCTTTACCGTTGTCAGTGCGTAAAAACTGCGGTATTTTCATGTTACCCGATTCGGTTAGCATCATAGGAGGCAAATCAGCAGCGCTAACGCCCATCAACGCGGCATTAATGCCGACCGTATTGCCGTCTTTGTCCACTTCTGCTGCAAAAGGAAATAAGCTAACAAATCTTACATAATTTCTTCCGGTCTCCTCATCAATGTCGATTACCAATTCGCCTGCATTTGCGTGAACCATCTTGAACAAAGGTATATCCTCCGTTCCCATAAGCGAGCCGTTGATATAAACTGTCTCGCCAAAGTAAGTCTCTTGTACCATCTCAGTAGTAATCCCTTCGCCGATAATTTTACTCATACGGTCAGGAAGGTAAAGAGAAGCGATTGCAGTACAAGACACCAGCGCGATTACTATCATTATTAAGAATCTATAAGGCTTCAAGCCCTTTAATAATTTAATCATCAATATCTCCTTCAGTCTCTTTTTATGCTTTCAATTAATTCATGGGTATTATCATAGGCTTTTTTAAGTATATCTCCAAGAGTTTTTAACTCTTCTTCGCTCAAGCCCTTGAACAAAGCGTTACTCCATTCATTCATAGTATTCTCCGCTTGCTGCGCAATGCTTTTGCCTCTGGGGGTTAGGTGCAGTCTTTTAATACGCTTATCTTTTTCGTCCTCTTTGCATATTGCCAAGCCCCGCGACTCTAATTCTCTTACCGCTCGAGTGGTATGCGCCTTGTCAACAAGGAGTTCTTCAGAAAGCTCTCTCATATTTTTTTATGTATTAGTTTGTTC
>SACC01000313.1 GCA_009928745.1 Clostridia bacterium | reverse complement strand
CAGCATATGTCTAAGAACGATATCGGCGCGCTAATTATAGTATGTCCGACTAATGTGCCTAACAATGTTATTGAGACGGGTACAAGGTTGGATTCGTTGCTGTCGGCAGAAGTGTTGGAATGTATTTTTAATAATAAATCTCCCCTTCATGACGGCGCAGTGGTTGTCAAAAACAATGTAATAATAGCGGCAGGTTGTTTTTTGCCGCTATCTCAAGATCCCACTATCAGCAAGGAGCTAGGCACAAGACACCGCGCCGCAGTCGGCATTACCGAGGAAAGCGACGTTGTCGCTATTGTAGTCAGCGAGGAGACGGGAATTATCAGCGTTATGCGCCGCGGCGAAATCAAGCGCTATATGACTTCGGATAAACTTATGGAAATACTGGAGAATACTTATGGCATTAATTACATTTCACGCAAAAGTGAACGCCGCTCTTCCAAAAGATAAATAATGTTTTTCACAAAAGACCTACTACTTTAATAATTTGTAAGGAGCAGATGATGAACTACGTAAGGATACCTGAGATACTTTTGCCAAATGAGACGATTGACATTAAAAACTGGGCGGTTATCGCCTGCGACCAGTTTACTTCACAGGAAGAATACTGGGAAGAGCTTAACAAGTCGGTAGGAGAGGTGTCCGCGTTACGAGTGATATATCCTGAAGTCTATCTGGGAAAGAATCAGGAAGAAAGAATAAAAAGCATAAAAGAAAAAATGAAGGAATATCTCTTCGGCGAGGTTTTCCGCAAAATAGACGGTTTTATACTAACAGTTCGTAAGACAAAGTACGGACATAGAAGAGTGGGATTAATGATCTCGATTGATTTAGAACAATACAATCCCTTCACCAATGACAGAGCTGTTAAGGCGACTGAGGAAACGGTTGTGGAACGGTTGCCAATACGCATACAAATACGTAAAAATGCTAGTATCGAGTTACCGCACGCGCTAATATTAATGGATGACGATACTAAGAGCATAATCGAGCCGATATATGACAGAAGGGAGTCGCTTGACAAACTTTACGATTCGGAGCTCAATGGGGACGGCGGTCATATTGAAGGCTATTTGGTTGACAATCCGCAAGAGGTTCTGGAAGGCTTAGAGCTATTGATTAACAAAGAACGCCTAATGAGAAAGTACGGTACCGAAAATGAGTTTTTATTCGTTGTAGGGGACGGCAATCATTCAATTGCAGCGGCAAAAGCGTATTGGGACGAACTCAAAGTCGATTTGACAGAAGAGGAAAGGGAAAACCATCCGGCGCGTTATGCGCTATGCGAGTTAAACAATCTTTACGACGACGAGCTGCTTTTCGAACCCATACACAGAGTGGTTTTCGGAGCAGGTGAAGAGTTCATCGACGCAATGACAGCAGCGCTTCAAGGAGACAGTCAAATAGAGCTTAATTATCGCGGCAAACATTATTTTGTGAATATACCTTCCTGCGCTGCCGTGGCAATCAGAGATATTCAGGGCTTTATTGACGGATATATAAAAACCAATACGGGCGCTATGCAGGATTATGTACATGGATACCAACATACCTTGGCAGTTGCCGGTAGTACAGGTATCGCAATATTTATGCCTACTATCCAAAAAGGCGAGATATTTGTGTATGTAGAGAAGAACGGAGTATTGCCTAGAAAAGCCTTTTCAATGGGCGAAGCGGAAGAGAAACGTTATTATCTTGAATCAAAACTGATAAAAAATAACTGGCGTTTATAATAAATAATAGGAGTTGAGATGAGCAATATTAAAGTATGTAAATTCGGCGGAACATCAATGGCATCGGCCGACACAATTAGACAAGTAGCAAGTATAATTAATTCGGACGAAACGAGGAAATTTATTATTGTTTCCGCGCCGGGCAAGAGATTTGCGGATGATATAAAGATCACAGATCAGCTATATAAATGCTTTGCAGCAGTGGAACAAAGAGGCGAATGCGAACTGGAATTCAACGCTATAAAGGAAAGATTCAGTTCTCTTGCGCGGGATTTGGGAGTAAAGACTGATTACAGCGCGCTTTTTGAAGAAATAGAGAGCGATATTAAGAAATCAACAAAGCCCGATTATGCGGCATCCACTGGAGAATATCTTTCCGCGCTGATTTTCTCCGAGTTTACCGGATATGAGTTTATTGACGCGGAGGAGCTTGTCGCATTTGACGAAAATGGCGTATTTAATTCTGAATACACCAATGATTTGGTAGCCAAGAGATTGGCATCTGTAAAGG
>SACC01000022.1 GCA_009928745.1 Clostridia bacterium | reverse complement strand
GCATAGTACCGTCGCTATGTACAGTATGGGTATGCAATTCCATTTTTTTATATTCCATACACGCCCTCCACGATAAGCTTAACCGCTACCTCGCTCGTCACTATTGCGCTGAAACTTAACGACAACTGCCATTCGCCCTCATATATAACAGATGGATTAAATCCGTAGGTGGCTTGATTTTTATTGATAAAAAAATTATGGTTGCAGCCGTGACGGTGCGCTGAACCGAGCAACTCCATAGGAGAATCAAGCGATACCTCGATAAGATTTCTTAGCGGCAGATACCTTTTTGCCTCAGCCTCCGAAAAGTTATAATAAGGCGCCTGCTCTTTTAAGGTCTGCTTTATCTCGTAAAGCCCGTCCTCGCCGCCTTTCCAAGGCGAAAAAGAAAACTCGATTTGTAATTCTTTGATACCGGAAGGTACGATAAAAGCAAAATACTCGTGAGTAGTTTCGGCGGACTGATCATATGTTTTTGTTATTTCGAGCAGCTTCATATAATATCGGGGATAGTCTGCATATCCACTTTTTCTCCGTTCTTTGCTCTTGACAACTCTGCAGCGGCAACTATGCGGTGACTTTCAACAGTATCCTTAATCCAGGTATATCCGGGATAATCGCCGTCTACATTGAGTATATTGTATACGGCTTTTACAATACCCTGATCGCCGCCGTAATGACCCTTTAGGACGGCAAGAGGATTGACGGTTATTCTTTTAGCCGCCTTATCAAAGAGCTTGAGGGTGAGCACGCTATGCGAATCGTCTGCAATCAGCATTCCCTTAGAGCCCCGTATTTCGGTATGGCGATGATTTTTATCGTTAAAGGCGTCCACTGTCAGCGTACAGATTATACCGTTTTGCATCTCCATCATAACGGTTTGTCTGTCTACGACGTTGTTGTCACAGTGAAAAACACAGCGTGCGAACTCTTTGCCGCGCTCACCAGTCTTGAGAGCGGCGAGAATATCTTTTTTGTCAGCGCTTTGACAAAACGCGTACGTTCCCCAAGGAAATTTTGGTTTTGTGCGTCCGATAAGTGTTTTTCTGCCGCAGTACTGATATTCGGCTTCAAATAGACAGGTTGTACGCAGTTTGCAATCAAAACAGTTTTGAGCCGCTCCCTCGGGGGCGTTAGCGTGATTAAAATAGCTCTGCGAGCCGTAAGATGAGAGACTTTTACATTTGCTACCGGTGAACCAGTACAGAAGATCCGCGTCGTGACAGCATTTCGCGAGTAGCAGCGGCGAAGTCGTATCTTCTCTTCTCCAGTTGCCTCTCACATAGCTGTGAGTATAATGCCAATAGCTGATATTTTCTGAATGTCTAATCTCTTTTACTTCGCCGAGAATGCCCGACGCAATAATTTCTTTTATTTTACGATAATAGGGAGCGTATCTCAAAACGTGGCATACCAGCACCTTAAGCCCTTTAACTCTTGCCAACTTTTCGAGTTCCAAGCATTCTTCTATTATGGGCGAAAGCGGTTTTTCTACAAGCAAGTTGTAGCCAAGCTCCAAAGCCTTTTTTGAATGAGAATAGTGGTCACGGTCTTGCGTGGCAATAACCATTACGTCTGCGACTTTGCCAAGCGCAAAAAATTCATTTTCGTCGGTAAAGCGCATATTCTCAGCAACTCCCCACATTTTGCCTACAATATCGACTTTGTTGCGGTATTTATCGCAGACGGCGACAATTTGCACATCCTGCATTTTGCTTAGATGTGTACCGTAGTTCTTACCTCTTGAGCCTAATCCTATGATGCTAACTTTCATATTTTGTCCTCTTAATTGATGAGTGTTTCTATAAATTACTAAAATTAAGTACTGCTAATATTTAATGATTATACTATTATTTAAGATTAATAGTCAATACCCCATATTTTATAAAAATTGTCAATTACGCTATGAAATCGAAGTAAAAAAATATTTTGTAGCGGCTAATCATATTGCTGTAATCGCAAAATACATATTCCATTCCTTCATATAACTTAACCACCGATCAGAGTGGGCACCAAATGGCTTTTTCGAAAAAAGCTATCATTTGCGGCGGGAAAAACCACGCTTTTGCTGTCGCCCCTTGAGGCTGAAAGCCCAAAAAGGGTGAATTTCAAGATTATTATCTTGAAAGAGGGGAAACTCGGCGAGTATTACGAGCGGGTGTCCCTTATCGGAGTGGACAAAAAAGACATTTTTATCCACTCCGCCACCGATTAAGGTATTGACCGATTAGCCTAAAAGACTGTATAATAAGCGTGTTACTATTCTCTAACAGCTTTGGAAGGTCACTTTATTGCATAGCCGCAAGATTACTAAGGCTGTCAATGTTAGACGCGTACAAAACCTATTGAGATATGGAGATTAGCGACACGTAACTTATATGAGGTATCTATGAGAAAAATCTTGCAAAATATAACCATACTAATACTTTGCTTTATTCTTATACTTGCGGTTTCGGGTTGCAAAGAAGACATAATTGTCGATCTTCCAGATGATACGATTCCTTTATATACATACGTCTTGCTAGACGGAGGCATTGCGCCGCCCGCAGAGGTTGTGGAAAGCGCAATTTATGATATTGACGCTGTTTTTGCTGATAATGAGCTGACTACTGAAGAGAAAGTCGCATTAATGCTGAAATACTCAGCGTATAACGAGACAAAGGCGTATAGATACTCATATTTTAACAGCACGATAGGCACAACGAGTTTGTCAAATAATTCGGGAACGCTTATTTATCAGCGGTTTAGAAAGCAAAATCTAAACGCAAAATACGATGTAACCTTGAAATTACCCGTTAATCACAATTTTGATGCAATTGCAAAATTTTTTGTTACGGATTCGACAATTAGATTAGTGAGTGAGGGCAAATATTTTAGAATGAGCGGCGATGACGCTACTTACTGCGAAAACGGATTATTAAGTTCAGGAGGTTGGAAAAAGGTAAGCGGCAAATTTAACGTCAATGAAAATATAAGTGAAAGTCAAAATTATGTGGACGCTCAAAAGTCCGCTATTAATTATGATTGTACCAACATTATTGCGGAAGGCGCTGCGCTTGAGCTAATTGAAAGCGTCGAGGGTAATTATTACAGATTGACATTTTCCGTTGATATTGTAGTTGCCAATAATGATTCGGCAACGACTAATAAGCTGAAGGAAGACAATGGTGGCAATAATATGGGCTATAAATATCTTAATATCACAGCTGATATATGGACTTCGGGTTTTATGAGGACATATAGGGCGGAAGAAAGCTGGGAAGGGAATATTAAAAAAATATATCAGGGAACCGCGCAATCTAACATATATATTGTATTCAGCTATAGCGAAAGGGATAACGATATGAGCGGCGGGATAGCGATTAAGGACGGTTTGTTGTAAATAAAAGGTGGCAAGAATATTAATTAGGACAGGTGATTATGGAAAAGGTAAAAACGGCGGAAGCCTCAAAGACGCAGCAGGTACATATAGTATTCACAGAGGATATTAACGGAATAGGCAGGTTATTCGGCGGCAGACTTGTGGAATGGATGGACATTTTAGCAGCGGTAGTTGCAAGACGTCATTCTGAATGCGAAGTTACCACTGTATCAATAGATAAGGTTGATTTTGCCGCGCCCGCAATGCTTAATGATACGGTACTTCTTGAAGGGATGCTGGAGAGCGTGGGCAATACCTCTATGCGAGTTAATATTACCGCTTATGTGGAAAAACTCAACGGAGAGCGGATAATGATTAATTCGGCAAAATTCGTTATGGTTGCAATGGATGAAAAGGGCGTGCCAACACGCGTGCCAAGACTTTATTAAGTAAGTAATAAATAATCGGGTAAACGCTCAATAAGGAGAAAAATATGAAAAAAGCACTTAAAATTACCGCTATTGTAATTGTGAGCATAATTGTGTTCGTTGTAGTTGTAGCCGGCGGATACGTCGGGTATATTTCGGCGCAGTATTACCGCATAGAGGATGAACTGGAGCTTGAAGTAAGCGGCGCTACGGCAAATAAGGTGGAGCTAAACCAAAATTATACCGTATCTACATATAATATCGGGTTCGGCGCATATACCCAAGAATTCTCTTTCTTTATGGATACGGGGATAATGTTGGACGGCACTGCGGTTAGCGGTACTAATTCTACCGCAAAAGACAAGGCAACTGTGCTAGCTAACACTAACGGCGCAATAAGTGTAATTAGCCCTTTTAGTTATGACTTTATGCTCTTTCAAGAAGTTGATACCAATTCCACACGAAGCCATAAGGTGAACCAATATAATATTATCAAAGAGAATTTTAGCGCATATTCAAGCGTATTCGCGGTTAATTTCCATTCGGGTTATCTGATGTATCCGCTTAACGACCCTCACGGCTCGGTCAATTCGGGCATTGCCACCCTTTCAAGCAAGCAGATTGATAACGCAGTTAGATATTCTTTCCCTGTAGATATGAGTTTTCCTACAAAATTCTTCGATTTGGACAGATGCTTTACGCTGTCATATCTCCCTATAGAGGGAAGCGATAAGTTTTTCTGCCTGATCAATATTCATATGTCGGCGTACGATAAGGGCGGTACAATCCGCGTTAAACAGGTAGCTGCGCTTAATGCAATACTTGCCGCCGAATATTCAAAAGGCAATTACGTAGTCGCTGGAGGCGATTTTAATCACGATTTGATTAATTCTCTCAATATCTTTCCAACTACACAGCAAGTTCCCGAATGGGTATATCAGCTTAGCGATGCCGATCTTACCGAAGGTTATAGCTTCGCTGCTGCAATCAACGCGCCAACCTGCCGCTCTACCGATATGGCATATACAGCAGGCGTCAATTATACCGTTGTAATTGACGGATTCATTGTGTCGGACAATGTCACAGTCGTCAATATAACTAATATCAATGCGGATTTTGAATATAGCGACCATAATCCCGCAGTCTTAACTTTCTTATTAAATAATGCGGGTTAAGCAATAAGCGACATTTTAGCAACAAAAAAGCCGTCATATGAAATTACTAATATTTTAGTTAATATCATTGACGGCTTTTCTTAATTCGTTTTTGGTAATTATCATTTGAACTTTAATTATTCTAAGTATTGCGGCAATAATAAGTTGCAGGAAAATCACACTTTTTGCCCACTCAGATTATTTGCGTTTCTTCACAAAACTTAGAGGTTATTCAGCATTAACCGTGATAGCGTATTGGTAAGAGTGCCCCGAATACTGTATTATAACATATTCCATACCGTCAAGCGCTGTTTGCGAATACATGACATCGGGGTTAAGCGCGACATCATTAATTATTGTTACCGTTGAGCCGTTACTGTATTCTGCATCCAATTCAAGTCCGTATAGGTTGATATTCTCTCCATCGGTATATTCCGTCTTGAGATGTTCATTTCGGCGCACGACAAAGCCAACTACTGTTGGATTAGATACCTGAATGGGTATCTCCACAATTAAATATTCGTTAGCGCCGTCTCCGTAGTGATAGTATAGAGTAATTTTATTGTCCTCAATAATCAATGGACCGGTGGGGGAGATTATTTCGATATTCGCCCAATTAACTTGATAAATGCCGTTATTATCATAAGCCACAGTCACAGATTGTCCGTTATTAAAGTTAATGCTAAGATCTAAACCGTTAAAATTCACGGTTTCGCCGACAGTGTATGCGGTTTTGGGAATAGTGTTGACAGCATAACCGGTTGCTACCGCCTTGTTTACAGTGATAGGGCATTCAACTGATATATCACCATAACGCAAGGTAATTGACTCGGTTTCGTTACTAATCGTACTGTTGACTATCGTAAAACCTTCTGTAAGCTGTGCGGTAGTGGAATCATTGTATACGACACTAAGAATTAGTCCTGTTTCATCGAATAATTCCCCTGCGAAATATTCAGTCTTATCAGGCGGTACCAATATGCTTAGACCAGATACTGCTTTGGGGACTACCGTTACATTATATACAGCAGTGGCACTGTCAAGCCTAACGGTTACTGTTGTCATTCCAAGTCTTGCGATTACAGGTTCGTGCAGGAGAGAGGCGATGCCGACTGTGCCCGTTGTACCGTTATTGTATATAACATCTACAGAGATGCCAGCAAGCGTAATCGACTCGCCGACTGCGTAGCTTGTTTTGACAGGCGCCGTCGCTATTGAAATAGTGGAAGCTTTTACTCCGATGGTCCTTATCTCTTGAGTGGTTGAGAACGAACCGCCTGATTTAGTGTAAGTTATTGTAATAGAGCGCGTACCTATGCTGGATGTGTCGAATCCGGTAACCATACTTTCGGTAATTTTTACGATATCGCTTTTGCCGTTGGCGTAATTTACGCTGATTTTGCCGCCGGTGACATCAAGGTCCTCGCCCATAATATATGTGGTCTTGTCCGGTTCGGCATAAATAGAAATGCCTACTACACTAGAGGAGCTGCAGGCAGCAAAAAGGGTAATTATCGTGAATATTAGTATTATTAATAATGCTACAGTTAATTTCTTCATCATTTCAAGTTAGTCAAGCTACTCAGCGTATCAGTTGCCCAGCGTATCAAAAAATTGTAATACTCTATGCAATAATTCGTTGTGTATTTCCAGTAAGCGGGCTTTTGCGCGCTTTCTTCAAAGTAGCCGATTTGCGCTACCTCCTCTTTAATGGTCTGCTGCTGCTTTTCGCACTCCGCGCGATATGCTATCAGCAGTTTTATTACGTCTGCGCGGTCAATTTTGCCAGCGAAGAATATCTTCATCAGCAATGGCGACCGAATAACCATTAATTGGTCAATCCCCTCGTCTTTTAACCAGTTCAAAAGCTCTTGCGAGCCGGCTTGCGTAATCCGATATACTCTTTTGTTGGGACGGGCGCTTTGTTCGATTTTTTCAGACAGCACCCAACCGCCTTCTTCCATTTTGTCCAACTCTCTGTATATCTGGCTTTGATTCGCCATCCAAAAATAATTGAGCGACTCCGAAAACAGTTTTGACAAGTCGTAACCGGATGCGCTATTAAGGCTAAGCAGCCCGAGTATTCCATGCTTCAGCGACATTTTTTTCTCCTAAGTGCGGTAATGTTATTATTATATTATACAAGTTAGTAATTGTCAACATAAAACAATTTGGCTTGACAAGCCGCAAGTATAAATTTATAATACTATTATGAAGACAAAAGACCTTGCATTATCGGGGATATTCCTTGCATTACTGATAATCTGTTCCTGGATAATTATACCAATAGGACCGGTACCTGTGAGTTTAAGCGTGCTCGCTATTTTTTTGCTGGGCGCTATGCTGTCTCCGTTTAACGCTATCGCGGTATGCTGTATATACCTTTTGCTTGGCATTATGGGCATACCGGTGTTTTCAGGCTTTGGCGCAGGTATTGCCAAAATTCTCGGACCTACCGGAGGATATCTTATTAGTTATCCGTTTATGGCGGCGGCGGTTGCCTTCGCGGTTAAATTCGGTAAAAAATATAACTTCTATGTGCTCGGTATGAGTATTGCGCTATTAATATGTTATACTTTTGGAGCTGCATATTTGGCAATAAGTCTTAACATTACACTAAAGGGAGCGATAATTAGCGGAGTTGTACCTTTTATATTAATTGATATACCAAAAATTGTCATTGCATCGGCATTGGCGTACAGATTAAATATTATATTGTCGAAGCAAGCCGCAAGAGGTAACATATGACCGATTATGAGCTTTCAAAACTTGCCGAAGAACTGGACGAAGAAGCAATTCATATGGAAGATTATGACCTTAACGAGTTGCTTTCGGAGGGCATTCACGATGATTTTAAGAATAAATATCTAAGTTTTTATGATGATATAAAACTTACCCCGAGAGATGATTGGTGAGGAGACCGACCAAGCGCGAATGACGCTTACGCTTACATTCGGTCGGACTTATAGGGGACAATATCAGTCGCTACGCTTCGGAGTGGGAAAAACATACTTTTTTCCCACTCCGTAAAGGGGACACACGCAAGTAAACACTTGCCGAGTTTCCCCTCTTTCAAGATTTTATATCTTGAAATTCACCCTTTTTCGGGGCTTTCAGCCTCAAGGGGCGGCGGCAAAAAGCGTGGGTTTTCCCGCCGCTAATGATAGGTTCTAATTATAAAAATAAGCTTTTTGTTAACTTTTTTATCTCGTTTTTACCATTTCTATATATTCGCGCCTATTTTTCTCGTTGCTAACCGATTATAGCTTTGTCTATATTTATAACTTCTCGTAAAATTTACTTGTTGTTTTTTCGTATTGACAAGGCGAAATGGAAATGATATAATTGCATTATCGAAACAGCGTTCCGATAAACGGAACGCTATTGAAAAGGATTATCAATGGAAAAAGAAGGAATGCAGTCAGTCGCAAGGATATTTTCGGTGATAGAGAAGGTCGCCGAGAGCCAGACGGGATTGGGGATATCAGAGCTTGCCCGAGCTGTCAGCTTGCCAAAAAGCACGGTACATCGCACGGTAGGCGCGCTTGTTGACAACAACTATCTTATAAAAGACGATAACGACAGATACAAACTGGGATACAGGTTCATCGCGATAGCAAAAAGATATACTAATAAGCTTGATTTGCGAGAGATGGCGGGTCCTTATGTGCAGCAGCTTGTAAGGGCGCTTAACGTAACCGGTCACATCGCAGTTAGGCAGGGGGATTACGCGGTATATATCGAAAAAATACAGCCGCATTCATATGTTTGCATGTATTCAGAAATCGGCAAATCGATTGAATTATATTGCAGCTCATTAGGTAAAAGCTTGATGCTGGGATTCTCCGAGAGCGAGTTGAAAGAGTATTTGACCAAAGCCACTTTTAATAGATACACCGCTACAACATTGACAAAGTGCGGTTTAGTAAAGGAATTGCAGCTGGTGAGAGATAGCGGAATAGCGTTCGACAATGCCGAGCATGAGGAAAACGTATATTGCATGTCTGTGCCGATATATGATTATACAGATAAAGTTATAGGCGCAATCAGCGTTACATCAAGAGAAAAAGATTTTTTTAATAACATTGAGGCAATAGAGCTTTTGAAAAAGTGCGGCAAAGATATATCCCGTCTGTTCGGACGGTAAGGAGATAGTTATGTATATTGCGTTGGGAGTAGTATTGGGTATTATCGGGTTATTCATATTAACCGTTGCTATCGAAATAATTCTTAGCGTCAGAAAAAAACCGAGCGTGGAAGGCTATAAGGCGGAGTATTATGACGGCGCGGGCTATCTATTGTATCTAGTTTATAAAAAAAGCCAAGGAACAGCCGTTGATGAGGGCGAAATTGATAAGCTGATTAATAACGCGATTGACTATGTGTCGCATCGCTATGATTGCAGTGATTTTAGAGTGGTAATGCTGGTGCGGATACTCAAGGATTATTCAAGTTTTTTATCTGCCGAACAGCATAGCGCAATTAAAGCGTGCGTGCTGGGCTTCCGTTACTGGATGGATCAGGCTAATCCCGGCGACAGCTTGTGTATGTGGTCGGAGAACCATCAGCTAATATTCGCGGTATCGGAGTACGTGTTAGGCGATATGTATTCTACAGAAATATTCACTAATGATAACAAGACCGGCGCCGAACATAAGACTCTTGCCGAAGCCCGTATCGACATATGGTTGCAGCACCGTTTTGATTACGGTTATTCTGAATGGAATTCGTCCAATTACTTCCCCGAAACGCTTGCGCCGATGGCGAACTTTATACAATACAGTAAGGATGAAGCAAGAGTAAAGCGCATGAAAATGGCGCTTGATGCGCTGCTTCTTGACGTGGCTTTAGGCAGCTTTAGATATAAGAAGGGCGACCGTACATATTACATTTTTAACACTACGAGCGGGAGAGCTTACGCGGATAATAAAATCAGTGACCGCATAGGTAATCTACTAAAACCCAGCCTTGATTGTTTAATTCAAGGCGAAGCAACGCGTTATGGCGCGGACGGATGGGAGGAACATTCGCGCGACAGAGTTATGGCGTTCAGGCTTATGTTAGAGGCAAAAAAGCCGTCTGGCGAAAGCTATTATGAGTTGCCGCAAGCGCTGCGCGCCATATTTGACGATAATTATAAAAAAGGCGTTGAGTTAAAGCAATCCAATTCGCTTAACCTTGACGAGCTTGTCAGCGAAGGGCTCATCGGATTAAAAGACAAACAGATAATGATGCAACTGGGGATGGAAGTTTTTACTGATTACCGCGCAGTCAATAACACAATCATGTATATAAGGAAAAACGGTATGTTGACGAATACCTTTGTAGCTCCTTTCCGTTACATTAACAGCATATTGCTTATCAAGACGGGTATTCTCAAGGCGCTTACAAAAAGACTTCCTATGCTACCTAACGGAGCGGCGCTGCAGCGTGCGAACATTTATACTTACAAGACAAGCGATTATTGCATGAGCACGGCGCAACGATACGGAGTAGGCGGCTTCTGCGGTCAGCAACATATATGGTCGCTTAATATCACCGATGAATTATCAATATTTACCACGCAGCCGGCAAAACCGTTCGGAGGGGGCGGTTCTCCAAGCTATTGGATCGGCAACGGCAGATGTCCGCATTCGGCGCAATACAAAAACATTAATTTGAGTTTATACAAGTTACCCGTAAAGCGGGGTATAGGGGAGAGTGATATTGCAAAGATTACTCACGCTTATTGTCCGTTGCAGTTTATGGAAGAATATTGTCTTGATTACTTAAATCGCGGCTTTGTGTTCGGCAAGGCGGGCAACGCCATGTTTATGCTACGTTCTAACGGCAGTTTAAGCTACAGAGATGCTGACGAGAGCATTAAAGGCGATACCGCTATGCGTCAAAAGGTTGACAGCGAGAAGGTGTTTTGTGACAGATACGATTTGATTAACGCAGCAGTTGGCGAATACCATTACTGGATAACCGAAGTATCCACACTCTCCGCAGAGAAGAGCTTTACCGACTTTATTGAAAGATGTCTTGCCGCGAAAGCAGACTTTATAGGCGGACGATTAGTATATAACAACGGTACCGATTACAGCCTTATGTACGATAAAGAATTCAGTGTGGATAACAAAGTTATCAATACCGAATATCAAAGATACGAAAATCGTTATGTTAAAGGCGGCATTGTAGAGCGTAAGCCACAGCAGATAATAATAGAATGTAAAAACAAAACCTTAAAACTTGATTTTAAAAACAATATTCGGGAGGAGTTATGAGCAAATGTCTTGATATTATAAAGGGCGAAAAAATTATTCCTGTAATCAAAATTGATAATTTAGGCGATACCTTGCCCCTTATGGCGGCGCTAAAAGAGGGCGGTATGCAGCTTGCAGAGATCACTTTCCGTACAGCTTGCGCGGCAGAAGCGCTCGCGCTTGCCGTTAAAGAGTGCAAGGATATGGTAGTCGGCGCCGGTACGGTAATCAACGTGGAGCAAGCGGAGATTGCAGTTGAATTGGGCGCGGCGTTTATCGTTAGTCCGGGCTTCAGCGCAGAGATTGCGAAGTATTGTAACCTTGTCGGTATTCTGTATATTCCGGGTTGCGTTAATCCGACCGACATTATGGCTGCGCTTCAGCAAAAAATTAACGTGGTAAAATTCTTTCCTGCCGAGAACTATGGCGGAGTTAAGACCTTAAAGTCCTTGTCTGCGGTATTCCCTACGGTAAGCTTCGTCCCGACGGG
>SACC01000312.1 GCA_009928745.1 Clostridia bacterium | reverse complement strand
ATCAACATCAATTAAAGAATTTGGAGTTTTTCAATGATATATTTTCCGTACAAACCGGCGTGATACGCTGTGCCGCAGCCCAGAATATGTATTTTTCTTATGGTTTTCAATTTGTCCTTTGTTTTGCTATCCAACCCGTTATAAGCAATGCACGCAAGACTTGCCGCCATTGCGGTAGGAATTTCGTCAATTTCCTTGAGCATATAGCTTTCGTACAAGCCTTTTTCCAGTTGAGATTGATTAAGAGGTGTAATTATAAAAGTTTTTTGTGTCTCATTTAGCGCGCTGTCAAAAAACCGCACGGAGCTTTTGGATACAAGCGCAATATCGCCGTCCTGCATTTTGTATATCGTTTTGGTATGTCGAACGAGGGCAGGGGAGTCGCTTGCAAAACAGAAGAAGTCCTCGCCTTTGCCTACAATCAACGGATTTTCCTGCTTCATAAGCGCAACGGTATCGGGATAATCGGCGCAGATAATCGCTACCGCATAAGAGCCGCAGAGCATATTGCGCGTAGCTTGCATTGCTTGGAGCAAATCGCCCCTGTAATTCAACTCAAGAAGATGCGCGATAACCTCAGTATCGGTGTCGGACAGGAAACAAGAGCCCCGATTGACGAGCATTATCTTTAACTCAAGGTAATTTTCGATTATTCCGTTATGTACAATAGTAAAGCGTCCGGCGGAATGCGGATGCGAATTAATATCCGAAGGTCTGCCGTGCGTAGCCCACCTTGTATGACCTATGCCAACATCGGTATGATCGTCATTAAGGCGGTTGCGTATATTCGAAACTTTACCCTGTTGTTTGACGGTTACGATTTTATTATCCTTATAATAGGCAATCCCCGCCGAATCATATCCTCTGTATTCCAGCTGCAAAAGACTGTTGTATATATCCAAAAGACAATCGTTCTTCAAGAATCCCACAATACCGCACATAGACTACCTCCGCAACTATACAGTTTATGTGAGAATATCGTATTTTGGACACAAATAAAAAATAGCGGGTTATCCTATAAGAATATCGAAGCCGCCATTTTATTAATAAGATTACATTTATATTAAATAAAGCATGATTAAGTGCAGTGAATTAATTGTTAATTACCATTAGCACAATTAATTGTTAATTACAATCAGCACAAGTCATTAATTACTAAATATTATTCAAAGCATTTGTTTATAAAAACGAGCATATCGGCGAATACCTCCTCTCGGTTTGTTTCATTAAGCAGTTCGTGCCTTGCGCCGTCATATAGATGTAATTCGCAGGCTTTAACTCCGCAATTTTTGTATAACTCTTGCAGTTGTACGGCTTTGCTTGCGTTTTTGCCGCCTATCGGGTCCATTGTACCGCTAAAAATACCTATTGGAGTATCGGGATTGAGCTTGGCAAGATTTGCTTTCTTATATATTCTTGAGAAAGCTTTTATCATAGAATAGTCAAAATTGATGCTCATATCAATGCCGGAAAGAGGATCTGCGATAAACTTTTCGCGCTCTGCGGCATCTCTTGTTATCCATAGAGAAGCGCCCTTTTCGCCCTTGTAAGCGCGGTTAAAAATAACGTCGCTCATTTTATTTACGAATTTGGGTCTCCAGCCTGCCGCAAAGAAATGCAGCGGGGCAACCAGCATTGCGCCGGCTATTCCGACGGCTCCCATATAAGCCGAGCCGCATAAAATAACGCCTTTTACATCAATGCCTCTCTGTAAAAACCCTTGGGAGAGGAAACTGCCGTAGCTGTGACCTATTACCATTGTAGGTAGCTTATATTTTGTCTTAAAATAATTGTTGAGATATATAATATCGTTCAAAGTGTCTTCGTATATGTCACCTTCGTGATGACCGACAGATTCAAAAAGCTCGGTTTTGCCGTGCGCTCTGTGGTCGTCGCCGAAGACTATGTAACCTTGCTTATTGAGAAACTCGGCAAAAGCTGCGTAACGACCGGCATGCTCGGCCATTCCGTGTACTATCTGGACTATTGCTTTTGGATTCTCTACCTCGTCCCAGACATAGCAGTGTATTGGTGTGCCGTCAAAACTTTCAATTTTGTACTCTTGCATATAAACCCCCAAAGCTTGTATAAGCTAATAATAACCTATAAGGCATAATTCGTCAATAAATTATATGACGATTTGAATTAATGCGCAAATATCGGCAAACGAATCTGAAAGAAAGTTAGCTGAAAATATAAGGATTAGCGGCAGTGGGAGCAAAGTGAGAGAAAACCCCCATTCCCGCCT
>SACC01000021.1 GCA_009928745.1 Clostridia bacterium | reverse complement strand
CTGCAATAGCAAAAGGCTTGAAAGAAGTAGCCATTACCGAACACGGTCCCCGCAACATAGGTGTAACAGAGGACAAAATTTGGCAATGCAGAAAAGATATAGAGCAGTTAAGGAAAGAGAACAGCGATATTAAGATATATTTCGGCATTGAAGCCGATATTGTGTCCGAAAACGGAGAGTTGGATATAAATGCCTCAGATTATAGCAAATTTGACATTATGCTGGCAGGTTTTCACAGATTCGCTATACCGTACACTTGGCGGGATTTTAAAAGATACTACATACCGGGGATATTTCATTATATGAAATGCTTCCTTACCGAAAGTATTATTAAGCGTAATACTCAAGCGCTTATAAAAGCGATCGAGAACAATCCCATTGATATGGTAGCTCATATAAATAACCGTTCCATCGTCAATGTGAAAGAAGTTGCTAAGGTATGCGCGGATAACGGAGTATATCTTGAGCTTAATACCAAACATCTAAGAGAGCTTGATCCGATAATTGAGGACTTGTTATCTGTCAAGGATGTGTTATTCATTGCAAATACCGATTCCCATTTCCCTTCACGCGTAGGTTGCTTTGAAAAAAATGAGGAATTTATAAAAAAATACAATATGCAAGACAGGGTTGTCAATCTTGCCTCCGAGGTGGTATTCAGGAGTCAGCGGACAGCAAAGCAATAAAGCGCGGCTTGCGCGACGGGAGAGATTATGCCAGGTTACTATACGCATTTTTATTTTTCCAATATGCTTATTGAACAGCTGCCATACGCGGCGCGTTCAGTCATTGATTTGTATCCCGATGCATATCGTTTAGGTTCGCTAGGGTTCGATATTTTGCGTCCTATGGGGCGGCTGAGGGCAGAGCTGGATTACAAACACATATACGGACTTTTTGAAAAGACAAGCAAATACATTTTTGAAAGCGGCAGCAAAAGCCAGCTAGCTTATATGCTGGGCGAATTAACGCATTATATGCTTGACAGCCGAATGAATCCGTACATTTATTATATCTTAGAAAAGGGCGTGCCTGTTTATTTTGGGGAAGAGCGCGATTTTTTAACTATTGAGCAGATAAGGGACAGTATTGATATTCATATAGAAAAAAGGCTTCTGAACGATAAATTCTACATTACCGAGATGCGTCCGGAGCCTGAGATGGTAAGTGATATTGCCGAGATGTTTGAAAAGGCGGTTTCGGAGATTGTCGGATACAAAGTCAGAGGCGCGATAGTTGAGAGCTGCATGCTTAGTATCAAAGCGCCTAAACTTAAGCCTTACGAGCTGGCAAGGTATGATTATATGAATAGACAGAAGAAAGAATGGGAGCCTGTCCGCAACGACGATTGGAAAACTGATATGAGTGTGGAAGAACTATTCGAAAAACTGTTGCCTGTCGTCAATAAAACTATAGATAATTATATGTCTAGCGTAAGAAGCGGGGACACATTGGATAAAAACTGGTTTTTCATCAACTATTTGGGGATTTTGTCTCAAGATAAAGAATAACCGCGCTGAATATTTGATAAGCAAGCAACATTCTGTAATCTGCGTCAAGCAGGAGTTTTTCATCTTCAGGATTGGAGATAAATCCGCACTCAACTATAACTGCCGGACACGGAGAATACTTGCTTATAAAGTAATCGCCTTTCATCTCGGTAAAATTCCTTCCTAGAGTAGGCATATTCATTGTTCGGTTGATAGCGTTTTGCAAGCATTCTGCAAGGAGACGGTCTTCATCTTTAGAATAAAAAATCTGTATGCCTCGTCTTGAGGAGGCGGAATAATAATTCATATGCAGGGAAATCACCAGTTCGGGATTGTGTTCTTCGATTATTTTAATTCTTTTATTCAAATCACGTCTTTTAAAGTTCGGGAGAGGAAGCCCGTATAAACCGTCAGAATTTTTGCGCGTCATCACGGGCGCAAGTTCGCCGCTTTCCGCATACCCGTTGAGCAGTTTTGCAATAGCGAGTGTCAATTCGCTTTCCTTGACTTTAGTATTAACGCCTTGCACTCCAAAATCAATACCACCGTGGCCCGCATCAATTACCAGTCGTACGCCTTTGGTGACAGTGGAATTGCCGGCAACTGCAAAAATTGTCATCGGAAAAGCAATCGCAAGCGCAATAATTACAACTATAAGTATAAGTATTTTCTTTTTGATAACAATAAACATACTTATTCACACTCCTTGCATTTTATGGCAAAAAACAGCATAATCCGTCAATTTTTGCGCTACTAATCCACTTATCCACATAGTTATCCACAAATTATGTGAAAAATTCGCGGCGGATAATTATTATTATGCAAATTTGAAAGCGGATATGTGCATAATATTTAAGTGAAAATGTTGTGTTTTAATGAGTTTTATAATATAATAAATTCAAGGAAGCAATGAATAAATTTTACTTGTGCTGATGGTAATTGATAATAATAACTCTGTCAAATAGTCAAGGATTTTTAATATTGTTTGAGGTGTAATTTTGGATTATGTACCGTCCGTTTCGAGAATAATAACAGCTGATGTGGCAAGGCAGATGAACCCGCTTGTGCTTGCTTTTATCGGAGATTCGGTTCAAACTCTTTATGTGCGAACAAGGCTTGCCGCAGGCGCTTCGGAGAAGTCGGGTATGTTGCATATAAAAGTCAGCCGTGAGATATGCGCAACAGCCCAAGCAGACGCTGCAGAAAACTTGCTTGAGCAGTTTACCGAGCAAGAGAAAGATATATATATGAGAGCGCGCAATAGCAAAACCCGAAGCGCGGCTAAAAATGCCGATATAATCGATTATCACAAAGCGAGCGGCTTCGAGGCGGTAATTGGATATCTGTATCTTACCGGCGAACATGAAAGATTGCACTATCTTTTGACACATACTAAAGGAGAACTATGATTATTGAAGGAAGAAACGCGGTGCGCGAAGCGATACAGGGCGGAGCTACCATCGACCGTATAATTGTAATAAAGGGGTATACCGATAACACGATTTCTATGCTTGTTGCTAAGGCAAAGCAAAACAATCTGCGTGTTGATTATGCGGAAAAAAATGTATTGGAACGCTTCAGCGTTGACGGGCATCATCAAGGAATAATCGCTTTCACCAGTGATTTTGAATATTGCGAGGTGGAAGATATTATTATGTCGGCTAAGGAGAAAAACAAGCCGCATTTTATCGTGTTGCTTGACGGCATTGAGGATCCGCATAATTTGGGCAGTATAATAAGAGCCTGCGAATGTCTTGGCGTAGACGGCATAATCATTGGGCGTCATCGCGCTGCAAGCGTTAACGAAACTGTGGTAAAGACCTCAGCGGGCGCAACTCAATATGTAAAAATTGCAAGGGTAGTCAACATTAACGATACTATCCGCGAGCTAAAAGAAGCATTTATAAAAGTTGTTGCAGTCGATATGGACGGAGAGCCTATTAGCAAGAGTAATTTGGACGGCGATATAGCCTTAATTATCGGCGGAGAAGGCGAGGGCATAAAACGCCTTACAAAAGATCTTGCCGACAGCGTAGTATCAATACCCATGTCCGGCAAAATATCTTCCATGAATGCGTCGGTTGCGGCAGGTATTGCGCTTTACGAATGCAGAAGGCAGAGAGGCTGATATGGATTATACGGATGAAGAATTAGTATTACTTGCCAAAAGCAAGAAAGAATATCTTGAAATGCTGATTATCCGTTACCGTGTTTTTGTTCGCCGCCTTACCTTCGGGTATGACTTATCCTCATATAATTCGGATGATTTTATGCAGGAAGGGCTAATCGCTTTATGTAACGCTGTAAAAAGCTACGACCCCGAGAAACATATAAAATTTTCCACATACGCCTCGGCTTGTATCAAGAACCGTATCAAAGATATCTTCAAAGCGGCAAGCCGCGATAAGCGAAAGGCGTCTACAATATCGCTTGACGCGCAGATTAGCGCTGAAGAAACGGGAGATTACTATAATCTGGTGTCAGCGGATAATCCTTCCCCCGAGGATAAAGTGCTTGAGGAAGAGGATCGCGAGGAGCAGGAAAAAAAGCTCAGAAAGCATTTATCCGATATGGAATTCAAAGTGCTTATGCTGCGTTTGGAAGGACTCAGTTATGATGAAATTGTATTAGACATCCAAAAAAATGATAATAAGATAATTACAGCAAAGATGGTTGATAATGCGCTACAGAGGGTTAGAGTTAAGCTTACTTCCTGGCGCGACAGTATATGTTGATTACATTGCGTTAAGGATAAGGGAAAAATGAGTGAAATAAGCATTGGACTAAGCACCGAAGAGGTAAACGATCGAATAAGCAAGGGACTAAATAACGGGCGTATGGACGTGTCAACAAAAAGTATCGGACAAATCCTTAAGACCAACTTTTTTACGTTGTTCAACGCGCTTAATTTTATTCTTGTTATCTTGATATGCACCCTTGGCAAAGCTCCCGCTCAGGCGCTTTTTGCAGGTCCTGCAATTATCAATCTTTTTATAGGTTTGTTCCAAGAAATAAGAGCAAAACGCACAATTGATAAGCTATCTTTGATATCCGCGCCGCAAGCTACTGTCATCCGCAACGGTCACGCTGACAATATAGCGGTATCGGACATTGTTATTGATGATTATATGATACTTGATGCCGGCAGACAGGTATGCGCCGACAGCGATGTTATCGAGGGCAGTTGTGAAGTAAACGAGTCGCTGCTTACCGGCGAATCCGATCCTGTCGTTAAAAAAGAGGGTGACGAGTTGCTTTCAGGCAGTTTTATAATCAGCGGTAAAATAACAGCCAGAGTTAAACGTGTAGGAATGGATAACTACGCCTCAAAAATTAGCGCGGGCGCAAAATATATAAAACAGACCAATTCAGAAATATTGCGCGGATTGCGCGCGGTCATAAGGCTTATGTCAATAGTTGTAATACCGCTAGGACTTTTATTGTTCTTAAAACAGCTTCTAATACGCTCAACTCCCGTCTCGAATGCTACCGTTATGATGGTATCATCAATGAGCAGTATGATACCGCAGGGACTCATTGCGCTGACATCGGTGGTTTTTGCAGTAGGCGTTATCAGGCTTTCCAAGCACAAAACGCTTGCGCAGGACTTGTATTGCATCGAAACACTTGCGAGAGTCGACGTGCTTTGCCTTGACAAAACCGGCACGATTACCGAGGGCAGTATGCAGGTCGACAAGATAGTTTTGAAGAGCGACTGCACTGCTGAAGACGCAGATAATGCGATGGTTATGCTCACTTCGGTATTGCCTGACAGCAATCCGACATTCAACGCAATAAAGAGCTATCTTAATAAAACAATCGACATCAGCCCTAGCTATATCATACCTTTTTCCTCTCAACGCAAATGGAGCGGAGTGGCTTTCCTCAATGAGGGCACCTTTATTATGGGCGCTCCCGAGTTCGTGCTGCGCGGGAAAGTAGAAGAGTACCGTGAGGAACTCAACGAGTATTCCAAAGAGGGAGAGCGTGTTTTGGTGCTTGCAAAATCGCCTGAGGTAATATCCGAAAAGGAATTGCCCGATAATCTTACTGCCATGGCTTTTATCCTTATTGGAGATAAAATCCGCAAGGAAGCTCCCGAAACCTTAAGATTTTTCGCCGAGCAAAATGTTGATATAAGAATTATATCGGGAGATAATCCCGTGACGGTGTCCGCTATTGCAAAGAAGGCGGGACTGATGGATTGTGAATATATCGATATGTCAACCGTAAAGACTATTGAAGAACTTATTGAGGCGTCAAGAAAATATAAAGTATTCGGCAGAGTATCGCCAGAGCAAAAGCTCAAATTAGTCAAAGCGTTGAAAGCGGACGGTCACACGGTTGCAATGACCGGAGACGGCGTCAATGATGTATTGGCGCTAAAAGAGGCGGATTGCTCTATTGCAGTTGCCGAGGGTTCGGACGCGGCAAGGAATGTCGCCCAGCTTGTATTGCTTGATTCTAATTTTGCATCGCTGCCCCGCATAGTCGCTGAGGGTAGACGCTCAATTAACAACCTTCAGCGTTCCGCATCGCTTTTCCTTGTCAAGACGATTTATTCCGCGCTGCTTACAATGTTCTTCTTATTCTTCGGAGATTATCCTTTCGAGCCTACCAATTTAACGCTGGTTGCCAGCGCAACTATTGGCATACCCGCTTTCCTTTTGGCGCTAGAGCCGAATAATGAAAGAATTAAAGGAAAATTCTTGCATAACACAATTCGCAAATCTTTGCCCGGCGCATTAGCTATTGTACTGAATATTGCCCTGTTAGAGATAATTTCGCGGTTTGTCCATGTTACCGCTGACGAATTATCAACGGTTTCGGTAATTCTTCTAGGAGCGGGCACATTTACTGTATTCTTCAGAGTATGTCTGCCGATGGATCTTAAGCATGGTATTATTTTCTTCGGGATGCTAATAACTTTCTTCCTTGGCTGGGGAATATTCCCACGGCTGTTCTCTATGACGCCGATGAGTCAGATAACATCGCATATGATTTTCCTGACACTTCCTCTCCTTGCTACCACAATACCTTTATTGCTATTAATGACCTGGTCTCTTAATAAGTTTTTTGCTAACAAGGAATTAGGTATATTGAATAAACTTAAATTAGAACAATAATAAGGAACAAGATGAAAAAAACCGGAATATTATTACACATTTCCTCATTGCCGAAGGGTTACGGCATAGGCAACTTTGGCAAGGCGGCATATGAATTCGTTGATTTTTTGGCAGAAACCAATCAAAGATATTGGCAGATACTGCCGCTTAATCCCGTTGGCTACGGCTATTCGCCTTATCAATCCGAGTCCACATTCGCAATCAATCCGCTATTTATAGATTTGGATGCGCTCCTTGCCGAAGGTATGCTATACGCCTCGGATTTGCCTGATAAAGAGGGACTCAATTCGCGTAATGTTGATTACGAAAAGGTTTTCGCTCTATATAGTACCGCTCTTAATAAAGCATTTTTTAACGGTTATCTTCAGCTAAGCAAGGATATTGCAGATTTTATGAATGAGCACAAATGGCTCAAGGATTATGCGGTCTTTATGACCTTAAAGGAGAAGAACGGCAACGCTATTTGGCAAGAATGCGTAATTAAATCGATAGAAAGCGAGAAAGAACGACTGGATTATTATTGTTTTGTGCAATATATAGCGTACAAACAATATTTAAAACTAAAGGAATACGCTAACTCAAAAGATATTTTAATTATCGGAGATATCCCGATATATGTATCGGAGGATTCGGCAGATGTGTGGAGTAATCCTCAAGAATTTTATCTTGATAAAGCGGGCAGACCCACAAAGCGCGCAGGAGTGCCGCCCGATTATTTTTCGGCGGACGGTCAGTTATGGGGGAATCCTTTATACAACTATAAAAAAATGCGCAAGAATAAATTTATCTGGTGGCGCAACAGATTAAAGAACGCGCTGACACTATACGATATTGTTAGAATTGACCATTTTCGCGCGTTCGCCGCATATTGGGCAGTAACCGGGTGTACCGCCAAAGAAGGTCAATGGATAAGAAGCGCGGGGCGGGAGCTGCTTAGCAGCATGAGCGATTTTTTTACCGCTGATCGAATAATCGCTGAGGATTTAGGAGTGATTACACCGGCAGTCGATAAGTTGCGTCAAGAGTTCGGATTCGCAGGGATGAAAGTTTTGCAGTTCGCCTTTGGTAAAAAAACCAGACGGCACAAATATCTTCCCCACAATTATCCTGAGAATTGCGTAGCGTACAGCGGAACACACGATAATCCTACATTGGCTGGTTTTATCAATAATGCAGGGGTTGAGTTGGAGAATATAAAAAATTATTATAAAACTTGCAACTCATTACTATTATGTGATATAATGTTAAAGAGTTTGGTTAATTCCAAAGCGGGTAAGGTCATCTTTCCAGCGCAGGACATATTAGGTATGGAAGACGGCAGAATGAACACTCCTTCAACGACCGGCGGCAACTGGACATTCCGTCTGCTTTCGGGAGAGCTGGAGACCAAAAAGGATTATTTGACCAATCTTACAAAACAGTAAAATATAAATAAGGAGAGTAATTATGAGAGATTTGAAAGGATCAAAGACAGAGGCAAATCTTAAGGAAGCATTTGCAGGAGAGAGTATGGCGCGTAATAAATACACATACTTTGCTTCACGCGCCAAAAAAGACGGTTATGAGCAGATTGCTGCATTCTTTGAGGAGACTGCAGGTAACGAAAAAGAGCATGCAAAATTGTGGTTCAAGCTACTGCACGGCGGTATTCAGGATACAGCATCCAATTTAATCGCGGCAGCCGCAGGCGAGCACGACGAGTGGACGGATATGTATGCGCGTATGGCGAAAGAAGCGCGCGAGGAAGGCTTTGACAGCATAGCTAATATTATGGAAGGTGTTGCGAAGATTGAGAAAGAACACGAGGAAAGATATCTTGCGTTGCTAGCGAATATTAATGAGTGCAAAGTCTTTGAAAAAGCTGAATGCTCTACTTGGCACTGTATGAATTGCGGGCATATTACCGAGGGTAAGAATGCGCCGAACATCTGCCCGGTTTGCGCTCATCCTAAGAGTTATTTTCAACTCAAGTGCAATAATTATTAAACATATATTAATGCCGCGCCGCGCTAAATGCGCGGCGTTTTTATGTTGCAAAGGCATCGAAGATGTGAATATTTTTTAGGTATTGACTTTAAGCTAATACTATTGTATTATTATTAATATATATGGTGTAATATAAAGCATCTGTAAAATAATTATGGGGGGTTGAATATGCCGGCAAAAAAGGGCGACAATACGGGTAGTGCCAAAAGTTATAAAGATAGGCAGAGTAAAGCCCAGATAGACGATATTATTAGCCAGTTCGGATTCGAAGAGGTAGCGGCGCCTAAAGCGCCTAAGGCGTCAGTTGCTAAAGATATTGAAACCAAAAATAATGTAATTAATAATGATGATGAATATGATTTGGACGGCTTTGACGTCGGTGTAAAAGAGACAAAACGGGAGACAGAGCCGGCATATGATTTTAGTTCATCCGGATTATCGGAAGAACCGAAGGAAAAGGAAGACACAGCATTCAATAATGACGATGAGTACGGCGTGTCGGATATGGAATTTTTTAACGCTCCAGAACAGTCAAATGAGCAGATAAAACAAAATGCTTTGAGCTTTGAAGAGGAAGAAAAACCTTCCGCAACAGATAACAATAGCGAAACAGATAGCATTGCTAAGTCCAAAGAATTTTTTGATGATAATGTGCAATTATCGTCAGGGTTTTTAGTAGATCCTGAGCCTGATACCGATACCGAGCCGCAGGAAGAGACGGTGTACGAAGTCAAGCCTGATTCTTACGCCCCTCCTGATAAAGAGTTTTTTGCTAACACTCCGGTGAAGGAAGAGGAAATTGTTATGGAAGTGCAAATAGAGTCGGAGAATATCGAATTCGAGGAGATGACCATAGACATAGAACCCGAGGAGATAAAACAAGACGAGCTCGAGGAGAACGGAGACATCAAAGAATATGCTAACATTGATAACGATTTTATGCGTCCAATGAAGAGGGCAAAGCAGGAAATTATGGGAAAACAAAAAAAGAATGTAGAGAATAAGAAAGAGCTGAAAGAAACGCTCGTGGAAGCGCCAGTTGCGGTAGCTGTTCCAGCCGCCGCGCCTATCGTTGCCGCAGCAACTGCGACTCCTGTTCATAAATCTAAGATGCACTTCGTTACCCCTAAGAACGCAAGGGAATACGCTAAGCTACGTAAAAAGTACAAAATTAATAAAGACCCTATTTTTTGTGAAAATGATTATGTGGACGGCTTCATTCTTGCCAATAACGAAATATTGCTGAAAAGATACGACGCTCTGAAAGTGAACGGCGGCAATGTAGGAAGAATTTTGATTACCAATAAAAGGATGCTGTTCAATACTTCTGAGAAAGCAGAGATACCATTGGACGAGGTTATTGGAATACGCAGCGCTCACCATTGGACATTAAGCTGGGTAAAACTTATATTCAGTATGTTGTTAATTGCAGCAGCGGCGTTCGCATTCGTATACGATTTTACTTCATTTTCCTTTATCGCAGACAAGGCTTGGCTAGTTTATATAATAATCGGACTTGGCGCAGTATTCGCTTTGATTGGCGTGATACTGTTGTTCACCTTTGCGCGAAAGAGGTTCGCCCTGAAGATATTTATACATTCGGCATATGAGTTTATCACCTATAATTCCAAGAAAAAGAAGAAGGAAAACGCAATTATGCAATCAGTTATTATCGCAATGCCGGGCAAAGAGCTTGATAAATTTGTTAGAGAAGTCGGCGCATTGATTCTACAATCGCGCGAAGGTTTCTTCAACTGAGATTAAATTGAATAATTATTATTGCCGTCCTTTAGGGGCGGCAATAATTTTAAGACGCAATGAACAAGTACATATAATATTCGTCAGAGTGCTTATAAGCTTATAAACATCAGCAAAGCAGTAAAAAATAATTGCGTATTAAGTGCTAATTTATGGAAAAATTCGATTATATAGGTGGAATTAACGGCAGAATAGCTTAACTATTAATGAAGCGTGATTACCTTTTAGTAAAATTAAATCAAAATATATATGCTTTTTAATTTAATAATGATATAATGTCTATATGAAAAGATACTTACTAATTACTATAATGATAGCAATTATTATTCTCACCGCCTCCGTCGCGGTATTGCAGGGCTGTAAAAAGAACAGTGTTTTTACAGTTACATTTAATATTGGCGATTATGGTATCGAACAGCCGGTAACAGCAACTGTCAATAACGGCGGCAAAGTAACAAAACCTGATGTGGAGATTGTCCCAAGCGAAGGCTATGTAATGGTATGGTATAGCGACAGTGCGCTCACCTCGATTTTTGATTTTAATAGTCCGGTTACCTCTAATATGACCTTGTATCTTGGTGAGGACGGTTTGATTTTTACAATAAGCTATACTGATGTATCAAGCGAATGGTTTAATATTGCTGAGTTACCGACTAGCTATAAAGCCGGAGTCGGCGCTACATTGCCTTCTCCCAATTCTGCATTTGCCAAAGGTTATAATAATGGAAACTGGTTTGTTGGCAATAGAGATATAGGTAAATTGATTAAGCAGAATGAGATAGGGGATTTAATATTGCACTTTAGAGGTAATCTGATAGAATATAAAATTAGATATAGTAATATAGATTACATTGACCTAGGCGAAGACAACTATTCTGCCTATTTAACTAACAGCAACCCCTTGGTATACAGAGTTACCGACGGCATAGTTACGCTTGTCGCGCCAGTAATCGCGGAAAACTGTCCGCATACCTCCAAAGTATTTTCGCACTGGGAAAGGGTAAGCAGTTCGTCAATTCGCGAAGGTGAGCTAATAATCGAATTAAATATAGATTTGCTTTCTACGACTGAAGTGTTTATAAGGGCAGTCTGGCAATAATTGATGAAAGTACCATTATACGAAAAACTACTCGAATACACGGGGGCGCGCTTCCATATGCCCGGCCACAACGGCAAGGCGCTTACGCCTCTCTATGCGTCTTCTTGCTTTGATATTACAGAGCTTTCTTTTTCTGATAATTTGCTCTTTGCAGACGGCGTTATCGCCGAAGCAGAGATGTTGGCGGCGCATGCGTATAACACGGCATATACGCGTTTTTTTACTTGCGGCGCAACCTCTGCAATACACAC
>SACC01000311.1 GCA_009928745.1 Clostridia bacterium | reverse complement strand
CCTTCTTGCCGAGCCTTAAGATATCGAAATCAAGGATATGCGCGTGACGGCTTTTAATCGGGTAGTCCTTTGGGAAGAAGTCACAGCACCACATCGGAAAATTGCCAAGGTCTGATAATAGGTTGTCTTCGCGTATAGAATAGTTCGCAATAATTAGGCTTGATTCGATAACGTAAATGAAGTATAGTTGGGCGTATGTTTCAAGAATATCGAACAAATAGCTGACCTTCAGCTTGTCATCGTAATACAGCCCGTAACGCATATGGTCGTAGCCGTATAATTGCTTTTCAGCGGACTTGTGTTTCTCAAAACGCATACGCTTTTTACGAACCCATTCCTTGACGGATGCAAGATTATGTACGGCTGCGTGTTCCATCGAAGTGCGTAGCTCAATCTCGAACATCAGCCACGGAAAGAACGGAAATTTCATATCGGTTTCGTACAGCTTCTCATACGCCTTTTGCCGAAACATCACTTCTTGCGATAGTGCCATATCGGTAACCGCCGTCGTTTTCTTCTTACCCATAGAACCGCATATCATACTGACTATCGGCAGTCCGTTAATAAAACCGCAGTTCTTCGCTTCCATATGCCTCAAGCTGTTTAACGCGATTTTCCTCCGTGCTGACTCGAATAGAATCCAAGCGGCAAGAGCGATACTCCACCAAGGGAATCTGCCCGTTATGAACTGTAAGTCTATAATGAGCTTTGCGAATTGGACGTACAGCGACTCGAAACGATAGCTGACGGCAAAGTACAGGTAATAGGCTATAAATTCTACAGCGATTGTTGCAAGATTTAAGCTCAGCGTCCACAGAAACACCCATACCACAAAAATCGCGGTGTGGGACTTAACGTATTCTATGTACGACAGAAAAAATCTTTTTGCGGGCTGATAAATTATGGCAGTCAGCTTTTTGAATGTTTTTAGCGGCTTGGTATCAACACCGTGTTTAGTATTCCCGCTTGCGTAGATTCTCTTTATTACCACTCCTAATCCAATTAATATAGGAAGAACCGCAATCGCTGTCTCTGCGAATTTTTTTGCAGAACGCAAGGCGTATCTCGCCCATAACAGAAAATTGGTTTTGTTGACTAAAAGAGAGAAATATGCTTCACATTTCAGCTTGAAGTTCTGATATCCGGCGGGAAGAGCCGCGGACTCACCCAACACATCGGAATAGCCGTCTACCGTAACCGTTACGCTGTGCTCTATCTTGAATATCTCATAGAAGTAATATTTTGCCGATACGGCGAGATCGTTCAGCGCTTCCCACAGCCTTAAGTACGAGGCACTGAAATAGAGCGCGGTCATGGCGAAAGCGAGCGTCAGTATGATAGTTAATAAAACAAATGCACCTTTACGATTACGTTCCATACAGCACCTTCCTTCTCTCCGTGTCGAATACTTGGGTTTCGTTTAAAGCGATAAAACGGTATTCGCGCTCTATGCCCGAGAAGACCAGTATTCCGTCCTTGTAATCGGTAAGCGATATACTTACGCTAATGCCGTCCTTCGTATATACTGCGTCAGAAAAATTGTTGAACTCTATTTCTATTTCTCCGTCGCTTGATATGAACATTTTATTTGTATAGGTCTCCGACGCGGGAAAGGAAGCCAACCGGTCCCCCGTATACACAAGATAACCGATTTCGCTTCCTATAACCGTGAGGAGAAACACGCACATAATTCTTTTCAGAGTCTTCACCTTTTGCCTCCATTATTTCGTATGCCTTTTATTACTGCCGAGATAATCTTGAACGGTAATGATATAACCCAAATCAAAATTTATATGTGGTATCAAAGTATAAAGTGCAATTTGACCCCAATTTTGTTTCACCATAAAAGCCGTAATTACATATACCAACAAACTCAAAGCTAACCATTTTAAAATATTGGCATATTTTTTGTATGGAACTACAATCTCAGTCAAAATTATTGCTATCCCGGCCACAATCAACCAAATATAAAATTTCCAACCAAAAATCATTTGCATACTAGCGGCAATTATTCCCAAATCTGCCCCAATATTAATAGTGTTAGCTATTGCTAATAAAGATACGGCTAAAAAAAGCAATCTCTTAGAGTGGTATTTTTTAATTACTCCTGCCAAACCTCTACCAGAAGTTTTACCAAGCCTGCCACACATTTCTTGTATCACTACCATGGCTGGCAATAAAAATATCGTCATCCAATTCATTTTGTAACCATATTGAGCTCCAGCAATAGAATAAGTCGCAATGCCCGATGG